>USOZ01000156.1 GCA_900556525.1 uncultured Oscillospiraceae bacterium
AGCCGTAAAGTGCCGCTCCGACAACGATAGGCACAAGAACGAGCGTGATATTGAACACGCCGAACCTTATCCCGACCGCGAGAGCTTGAAGAACCACGACGATAGCCGTCAGCAGTCCCATTCCGACGATCGTGAACACGTCGAATTTTCTTCCTGTTTTGTTTGTTTTTTCCATTTTTCTTGTCCTTTCTTCGGGTGATTTTCGTATGTACCGCGCTCTTTTCGCGTTCCGACCTAAGGAAGCACTGAATAAATCGTGGCACGCATCTTGCTTGCATACCCGATTTAATCAGTACTTCCCTAAACGGTTCGGACGCCGAGCGGCTGTATTTTCGATAAATCCCCTTACTGGCGCCTCCCGGACGGGGAGTGTACCGTGGGTTTATATTTTAAGGCGTTTAGCCTTAACCCCTGTTTTTGCGGTAGATAACGAGCAGCCCTTTTAGGAGAAGCTCGCTGTCGAGTGTCATTTCGCGCTTGCAGTACGGCGCTACGACCTGCGAAAAACCGCCTGTCGCAACGATCGACTTCGCGCTGCCCATTTCCGCTTCAAACCGCTCGATAAATCCGTCGAGCATTGAAGCCATGCCGATTATTACGCCCGAACGCATACAATCCGCCGTGTTCGAGCCTATCGCCTTTTCTACCCGTCCCGCGCTTATGAGCGGCAGCGCGGCAGTGTTGCTCGAAAGCGACTCGAAAGCCATTTTCATTCCTACCGCAAGCGCTCCGCCGAGAAATTCCCCGCGCTCGTTTACGGCGAGAACTTTGCTGACCGTTCCGAGGTCGATAACTATGCACGGAAGCGGATAATATTCCTTAGCGGCGACTCCCGCGCAGCAAAGGTCTGCGCCGAGCGTCGCGGGATCGTCGATACGGATATTAAGCCCCGTTTTTACCCCCGGACCTACTACCATTGCTTCCAGCGCCATAAAACGTTTTACGGCGGCGGCGAGCTGTTCGGTAACGGGCGGAACTACCGAGGAGATTATTACCCCCTCGAATTCCTCTTTTTTTATTTCATGAAGCCTGAGCATATTCATAAGGATAAGCGTATATTCGTCCGCCATTCTTGACGGATTTGTTTCAACGCGCATTTCAAAAATAAGCTCGTCGCTTTCATTATATGCCCCGAAAACGGTATTTGTATTCCCAACGTCTATCGTCAGAACATTCATTCTTCGGTTTCCTCCGTTTCTTCGGATTTTATGGTTCTTCCGCGGAAAAATCGGCAGTATACGATTATCGCCGCCGCGAATATGAGCAGTCCCGCGATCGTTATCATGACCGCCGCAGGATAGCCCGCCGTAACAAAACTCATCTCTATTGTATGCTCACCGGGAGTGAGCTGAACACCGATAAGTGCGTCGAGGACCTCGATATAGTCGGTCTTTTCGCCGTCGACAAGCACAGTCCAACCCTTTTCGACGGGAATTGTCGTCATAAGCAGAGTGTTGTCGCCCTGCGCGTTTACGGTTATTTTCACTTTCGTGGGAGTAACGCGCTCTGCGGTCGTTTCGGCGTTGTTCGCTTTAAGCTCGCCGAGGTCGGCTTCAATAGCCTCGCTGTTACAGTAGAGGAACTGCGCTTCGCGGAAATAAAGGTCGTCGCGCGTGAGCGTAAGCCCTATAGTAACGCTTTCCCCCGCCTCAAAATCGCCTATTTTCATTATGCTGTTGTTGTCGCCCTCGAAATACGTTCCAAGGAACACCTCGCGGTTGAGCCATACGTTTACCTGCCGCTCGTATTTCGACGGGAGGTACATATAAAGCGCGGAGGTTTCGGGCATGGTGAACGTGTACACAAGCTCGGTGTTGAGATTCGGCTCGATTTTCTTAAAGCTGTGATGTCCGTCGGTGGTCTTGCCCTGTTTTACGTTCACTTTTTCAAGTTCAACGTCGTCGATAATGCGCGTGAAATATTCATTCGTCTGGTCATATTCGCGCCCGAGCATTCTCGCGAGCAGCACGTTCTGATTTTTAAGCGGTTCCGTGGTCGAAAGCGGACTGCTTATCTCGGAAAGCGGGTCTGCGTCCGTGAAAGAAAGCTGCGCCACGCCCTTATCCACAAGGTACGCAATAGGCATTGCAAGCGGATTTTCCTTTACGGTTATATCGTCGCGCGATTTGATATTAGCCGTGCTGTTGTCGGGGCAGGAAAGCTCGTATTTCACTCCGAAAAGGCTCTTCGTTATCTCGGTCGCGCCCGAATAGCGCGTATAGTGACTTCTCGCGGTAAATCCGAGGTAGGAAAGCAGAGCTATCGGCTTCGCATTGAGTGTGCTGGAGCTGTGTGAAAGCCCGTACATTCCGCAGGCGAGCGGGTCATTTACCGTTCGGAAATACGTCTTTTCAATTCGGTAAAACCCGTCGTCGTTCGCCTTTATCTCATCGACAACTTCACGCGTCGGGTCGATAACGTCGTTATAAGACGGCTTTGTAGAATAAACGATATCGAAATCCTGTCTGATTATCTGAACAAAGGTATTGCAGAACGCCTCAGTTGAAATAACCGCGACAAGAATAACGCATATCCCTTTTCTGTGGAGCTTGTCTTTAAGCTGGATAACAACGGCGGAGATTATGAGCAGTATCGCCATTGCGGGAAGTATCACGAGCAGGCTGTCCATCGTGTCGCGGCTGATGTCCTCGAGATAATTGTCCTGCGACTCGATATATATAAGCACCGCGAACCACGCGAGCGCAATTCCCGCAAGCTGTTTTTTCCGTATTTCTTCAATATTGTCGAAAGCCTTTGCGGCGAACGCTGTCATAAGGAACGAGAGCATGAAGCTGTAGCGGTAAGGAAGCCAGTTCGGAAGCTGTCCGCCGTGCCAGAGCATATCTATCTGACATATCCACATTGAAACGCAAAGTACGGAAATTATTACCGCGCCCGCTATCCTGTCGCGCCCGCGTATCTTTTTCATGAAGAAATAGCACGGCAGGAAAAGCAGAACTATCGTTCCGCAGTAAATAAACGGCAAGCCCGACATACGCACGGTATCGTAGGTGTTCGGGAACAGCTTGTCGAGAAATTCGATAAGGTTGAAATTCGTGTAGACCGAGCTGTAATCAGGCTCGGAGAAGTCGAACTTTCCGTATGAAAGCGAATTGTACACGGGGATAAGCATATAACACGATATCATCGCCGAAACGAGCGCAACTCCCGTGAAAAGAACTCCTCGCCCGATAAACAGGCGTGAAAGCCCCTCTTTATGGCTTGCGACCGCATAATAAAGGAAATATATCGCGGAGAAAATGGCGATCATAAAGCCGATATAGAAGCAGGTCACGAACGCATACACCAGCGAAACCGTCAGCATTATGAACTTTCCCTCGTCTATCAGCTTTTCTATGCCGTAGGCGATGATCGGGAGTATCATGACCCCGTCGAGCCACATGGGGTTCATAGTCTGAACTATCGTGTATGAGCAGAGCGCATAGCATACCGAAAAGATTATGCTGGTAAGCGGCTTAAAGCCCTTTCCTCGGCTGAGATAAACCGACATACAAAGCCCTATCGCGCCGACCTTGCATACCATCATGGTCAGCAGTCCCTCGGTTATCATAGTCCTCGGGAACATCCACACAAGGAAGTTGAACGGACTTCCGAGGTAATATCCGATGATACCCATAAATTCGCCCGAAAGATTTCTGCTCCAGGAATAGAAAATGCTCTCTTTCCCCGCGAGAACGTCGTACATATAATCATAATAGTATACATACTGACCGTTAAGGTCGAGAGAAAGCACCGATTCATTCCCGAACGGATAAACCCCGAAAATAAAATAAGAAAGCAGGAGTATGAAAAGCGGTATCGCGAACGAAAGCGGGAACTGATAATCGGTTATAAAAAATCGCTTTAAGCCGCTTTTCGCATACCCGAGCCACTCCGACGCGGTTTCCTTTACGGTTTTCGTCATTCGTCATTCTCCTTTCGCGCTTCTTTTCTCTTTTTTGTGTCGATCGACACGATATATCTCGGGCGGAACTTTATTTCTTCATAAATTTTCGCCATGTAATAGCCGATAACGCCCAGACCGAGCATTATAAACGAGCCTGTTATAAGAGTTACGAGAATTACCGTGGTAAAGCCGTTATCCGCCGTTCCGCCGAAATAGCGCACAAGCGTCTGTATCGCGAGAACGACCGCGAAAATGAAAAACACAACGCCCGTTCCCGTAATTATCTGAAGCGGAAGATTTGTGAAACTGGTTATGTTGTTCAGCGCAAATTTCATCAGCTTTTTGAAATTCCACTTCGTCGTTCCTGCGTTGCGCGGCGCAACGTTGAACTCTATCTGCGTGGTCTTAAAGCCTACCCAGCTCGAAAGCGCGCGGAAAAACGTCAGGCGCTCGGGCATTTCGTTGAGCGCGTCTATCGCCTTTCGGTCGAGCAGCTTATAATCGCTCGCGCGGTCGAGATTTACGTTCGCGGAGTTCTTCATAAGGCGGTAAAAGCCCTTTGCGAACATTTTGTACAGCAGGTTTTCCTTGCCGCGGCTCGCCTTGACCGCCTCGACGACCTCATAGCCCTGTTTCCAGAGTTCGTACATTTCGGGGATAAGCTCGGGCGGGTGCTGTAGATCGCAGTCGATAAACACCGCGCAGTCGCCCGTGCAGGCTTTAAGTCCCGCGAAAAGCGCGCCCTCCTTACCGAAATTACGCGAAAATTTCAGTCCGCGTATGCTGTCGTTTTCTTCGGTAAGACGGTCGATGATTTTCCAAGTGTCGTCCCGCGAACCGTCGTCGACAAAAATTATTTCACACGGGATATTCTCCCTTTTAAGTATCCCGTAGATAGTCTGCGCCGTTTTTTCTATATTTTCCTGCTCATTATAAGCGGGAATTATAACTGAAAGCATTTTCTTATCCTTTCTTTCGGAATAGCCTTATACTATTTTTCAATCTTCCTGTAAACAACGTCTATAGGAAGATCCGCCGCTTCTGCGCAGCCGCCGGAAAAG
>USOZ01000157.1 GCA_900556525.1 uncultured Oscillospiraceae bacterium
GAGCAAAGCTTGTTCAGAACCGAATCAATAACTTTTTCGTCAAATGGCTTTGTAATAAGTGCAAACGGTTTCATTTTTTCCGACGGATGAAGAAAAATCGCCTGTGAATATTTATCGTTATAGGCAGTTATAAAAATAATTTTAATGCTCGGATATTTTTCGGCAATTTCAGAAGAAAAATCAATCCCGTTTTTGTCCCATAGTTCAATATCAAAAAAGCAAGCGCAAACCTGTTCGCGAGCGACGTCAAGCTCACAAATAAAATCCGCGAGCGAGTTGAAATAGACGAACTCGAAATCGGCGCGTTTATCGAGACACCGCTTTAGTTCATCAAGGCATTCTTTTTGATCGTCAATTGTAAAAATTTTTCTCATATCGTCCACCAAAATTGTAGGGAACCTCTAAAAACCGGTTTGAAAAGGGAAAATTGGTAGGGTACGTCGAATGCGAGAAAAGCCGACGAAGTAAGGCTGTATGCCTTACAAGGAGGTTTGACGAAGCAGGTGGTGTGCTATGCACATTTTCACTCAAACGAGGTTTTTAGAGGCGACCTTTATTTTTTCGACAATATTATACCAAAAATAATTGGATTTTTCAATAGAAAAATTAAGATTTTGTCAAATATTTTATCGACCGCCTTCCCTTCATAGCAGTCATTGACAAGACGAGACATTCATGATATAATCAAATTGTCTTATTTTAAGTTGTAGTTAGCCAATGCTAACCCGTCTGCTTAATTATAATATTCAAATGTAATAAATTGTTTGCACAGACGTATTAAGGAGGAAGTAATGGAGGCTTTTTTAGGAGTTCTTATTCCATTTTTGGGCACGTCACTTGGGGCAGCGTGTGTTTTCTTTACGAAAAAAACGCTGAGCGACAGCGTTCAGCGCTCGCTGACAGGCTTTGCCGCAGGCGTAATGGTTGCGGCTTCAGTGTGGAGTTTGCTTATACCTGCTATCGAACAATCTGAAAACTTAGGTGCGCTGTCGTTTTTACCTGCATTTATCGGTTTGTGGTGCGGCGTTATTTTCCTGCTCATACTCGACCATGTAATTCCGCACCTTCACGCCAAAAGCGGGCAGAAAGAGGGTTCAGAGAGCAATCTTCAGCGCACTACGATGATGGTGCTGGCTGTAACGCTGCATAATATTCCCGAGGGAATGGCGGTAGGCGTGGTGTACGCAGGATATGTTTCGGGAAATGCGGGAATTACAGCAGCAGGAGCATTGGCTTTATCACTCGGCATTGCAATTCAGAATTTCCCCGAGGGTGCAATCATATCCATGCCGCTTCGGGCGGAAGGAATGAAGAAAAGCAAAGCATTTTTAGGCGGCGTGCTTTCGGGAATCGTAGAGCCGATAGGCGCAGTGCTGACAATTCTTGCTGCACAGCTTATCGTGCCGCTGTTGCCGTATCTTTTAAGCTTCGCTGCGGGCGCAATGCTTTATGTGGTCGTCGAGGAGCTTATTCCTGAAATGTCGCAAGGCAAACATTCAAATATCGGAACGGTGTTTTTTGCCGTTGGTTTCAGCATAATGATGGTGCTGGATGTTGCGCTTGGATAAAAATACGGTTTGAATAATCCGTTTCACAGCCGCGGTTCCGATAAATTTCGGGACTGCGGCTCCTTTTCACGCACAAAACAACTTTAAATTGCATTTCTGCGTCGATTACACCAAAAGTTGAATTTATAAATTTGAAATATGTTGAATTCAACTGTAAATTGTGATATAATGAGTACAGCATAAAAAGGAAGGCGTGAGGAAATGGAGAACACATTCAACGCAAATCTTCGCAGGATACGCAAGGAAAAAGGGATAACTCAAGAGCAGCTCGCCGAGGCGGCGGGAGTTTCCGCGCAGGCAGTTTCAAAATGGGAAATAAGCAGCTTTCCCGACGCGGCGCTTCTGCCGAAAATCGCTGAGAAGCTCGGAGTTTCTATCGACGAGCTGTACGGGTTGAAAAACGAGAGCATTTCGATTTATGACCGCGTTGTGCAGCATATAAAGGACACTCCGTTTGAGAAGCGTTTTGATGAGGCGTTCGCTATTTTTAGGGCTTTTCCGCTGGCGTTTTGCGGGGCGTCAAAGTACGAGCCGATTCCCAAAGAGGTGCTTAGCTGTAAATGGGACAGTCAAAGTCGAATAAATCATTCGGAGGGCTTTCTTGAAATGCGCAACAATGCGGATCTGCAGTTCGCGTTTCTGTTTCCTGAGCCTAAATGCGGCTATGATAAGGTGCTGAAATATGACGAACATTATGTGAAGATGTTCGGGATTCTCGCAAAGCCGAATGCACTTAAAGCGCTTTATTTTCTTGCGGGACGCGATGGAACAATGTTCTTCAAAAAGAATACGCTGACGCACGAACTCGGCATTTCCGCAGAAAATGCGAATGAAATAATCAAGGATTTCTGCGACATAGGATTTATCTGGGAAGCTACCCTGAACGGCGGAAACAGCAGCGAGAAAATATATCAGTACATTTCCCGCTGTGAGCTTGTCGTTTTTATTGCGGCGACAAGATATGTGCTATACCCGCCGTCTAACTTCAGCTATAATAACGAGTGTCGTAACGAGCGTTTTTTTAAGAATGATACATATAAAAAGGAGAGCGAAAATGAAAAAGAAACATGATGAAAAGCAAAATCCGCTTCACTGTGAATATGGTTTGCCAAGCAATATACGCTGGACTTTTTCGGCAATGCGGCGATATTCGCGGGAGATGCTGATATTTATTCCGATAGGCATAATCTGCGCGCCTCTTATGAATTATCTCTGGACTTTTATTTCAAAGTTCGTTATCGACATGATAACGGGCGAGGCGGGCTGGGAAGCGCTTCTGTGGCTTATGGGCATTTTCACGGCTATCCAGCTTATCTCGACCATGCTGAACACCTTTTTTAACAGCGAGGTCTGGGTTCGGTGCATTGCGGTGCGTTTCGGTCTGATGAGCGAAAAAAACGCCAAGGTTATGAGAATTGATTTTGAAAATCTTGAAAATCCCGACGTTATGGACTGCTATCAGAAAGCCGGTGAAGCCTGCAACAACAACGACTCGGGCGTTGAGGGAATGATGAGGTATCTCATAAATTTTGGAATGTCGCTCGCGGTAACTGTTGTGGGACTTTGCATTTTAGGTACGCTCGACATTCGTATAGTGCTGATAATGGCGGCGCTCGCCACGGTGAATTTCGTTATCACGGACAGAACTAACCTGATTTGCAAGAAAAAAGTGTGGGATCCGCTTGCTCCGTGGTGGCGCAAGGATAATTATATGCGCTGGCAGATCACTAACTTCACTCCCGCAAAAGATATACGGCTTTTTAATTTGCGCGAATGGCTTGTCGGAAAATATCGAGAACTGAAAAAGGAACGCCTTGCCGCGCAGAAAAAGAACGCGAAAATATGGTTCGCAGTTTCCGTTATTCACAGCGTGTCATGGGCGCTGGCTCTTTGCACTGTTTATGGCTGGCTGATATGGTCGGTCGCGTGCGGAGAGCTTTCGCTGGGTAATTTCAGCCTTTATCTGGCGAGTGCGGCAACGCTTTTTCAGT
Source organism: uncultured Oscillospiraceae bacterium (assembly GCA_900556525.1). GTDB lineage: Bacteria > Bacillota > Clostridia > Oscillospirales > Ruminococcaceae > Ruminiclostridium_E. The sequence continues at coordinate 3,560 of USOZ01000157.1, forward strand.
ACATAAGTCAGCTTCTCAATATGGTAAGCGCGCTTCTCCAGCGCAGCAGACAGGTCGACGATTTCCGCAGTTTTCTCGACTTTGACGGCGGCGATAGTTCAAAAAGCGGAGAGCCTATTCCGAAAGCTGACGGGTATGAATTCGAGTTCAGAAACGTTTCGTTTAAGTATCCAAAATCGGAAAAATATGCGCTGAAAAACCTGTCGCTGAAGCTCGGAGCAGGCGAACGCCTTGCAGTAGTCGGGCTTAACGGAGCGGGAAAGTCCACATTTATAAAACTGCTTCTGCGGCTTTATGAACCCGACGAGGGTGAAATTTTGCTTAACGGCGTGAATGTGCGCGAATATGATAAGCGCAGTTATTACAGCGTTTTTGCGCCCGTTTTTCAGGACGTTGAGCTGTTCGCATTCCCGCTTGCGGAGAATGTTTCGATGAAATCGCCTGAAAATACCGATAAGCAGCTTGCGGAAGAATGTCTTGTTTCGGCGGGCTTCGGCGAAAAGCTGGCAGAGCTTCCGCGCGGAGTCGACACCGAAATCCTAAAGATAATTCATGATGATGGGATCGACCTTTCGGGCGGAGAAAAGCAGAAGCTGGCGCTTGCGAGAGCACTGTACAAGAACGCTCCGGTAGTTGTGCTCGACGAGCCGACCGCGGCGCTAGACGCGCTTGCGGAAAGCAAATTGTACAGCGATTTCGATAAGCTGATAGGCTCGAAAACAGCCGTTTATATCAGCCACAGGCTTAGTTCAACTCAGTTCTGCCGCCACATTGCAATGTTCAAAGACGGAGAGCTTTGCGAGTATGGAACGCATGAAAGCCTTATCAAGGAGAACGGCGCATATGCGGAAATGTTCCGTTTACAGGCGCAGTATTACGTTGACGGGGAGGTGACGGTAAATGGCTGAACAGAAGAAAAACAGGATAACGCGTGAAACGCTGAAATTTGTGTTTGCGACAGCTATGAAAGAGCGGCCGTCGATATTCCTTGTGTATTTTATGAGGTTCATTGCGGATTTTGCGGATAAGATGCAGAATGCGCTGATGGCGAAGTTTATTATTGACGAACTGGTTCTTATGCTAAACAGCGGCGAACCCGCAGAACACCTGAAAAATGCGGCAATTTTCGCAGGAATTTATATCGGAATTCAGCTTTTGACAAACATTCTGCGCGACGCGGCGATGCAGCTTGAATCTGTACACGACGAGTGGTTCAGCGAATATATCGACATTCAGCTCGCCGACCGCACAATGAAAATGGACTACGAGCATACCGAAAACCCCGAAGCGCTTGACACTCTGCAAAAGGCTCAGGAGGGGATGAGCTGGTACAGCGGCGGTATAACGGGCGGCCTTTCCGCACATCATTTCGGAGCTGTCATAAA
>USOZ01000158.1 GCA_900556525.1 uncultured Oscillospiraceae bacterium
TGCAACAGTTCCCCATGTATTGCCGTTAAGGCGCTGTACGCGGTACTGGGTCGCGCCGCTTACTGCCGTCCATGTCAGCTTGATCTGTTTGTTGCCCGCTGTCGCCTTTACGTTCTGCGGGATAATGCTGCCCTTGGGTGCTGCGGTAACAACCGCCGAAGCTCCGCTCCATTTTCCGTCAACATACGCAAGTACGCGGTATGAATAGCTTGTGCCGTTGGTAAGTCCCGTGTTGGTGAAGCTGTTCGTTTTAGGTGTTGCAACAGTTCCCCATGTATTGCCGTTAAGGCGCTGTACGCGGTACTGGGTCGCGTTTTCAACAGCGTTCCATGTAACAGTTACCTGCTTGTCGCCTGCGGTCGCTTTTACATTTGTGGGAGCTGCGGGAACGGGCGCTTCGGGAATAGCGTTTACAGCTTCGGAAGCCTCGCTCTGAACATCGCCGTTTACTGCAATTACTTTATAAGAATATGATATGCCGTTTGTGAGTCCCGTATCTGTGAAGCTGAGCGCTTCGGTCGTTGAAACAGTATTCCAGTTGTCGTTTTCAAGGCGCTGTACGAGGTATTTCGCCGCGTTTTCAACAGCGTTCCATGTAATAGTTACCTGCTTGTTGCCCGCTGTCGCCTTTACGTTTGTGGGAGCGGAGAGAGTGATCTCCTCTTCTTCCTGTGCGGGAACGTCAGTCATATTATAAAGCGAAGTTTTTCCGCTCTTGAAACGGTCGTATGAAACGAGCGTGTAAGCCGCCTGATCGGTCGCCATTGCGTTTCCGCCGTCGCCCGCAACGTGCGAGAACATCTTTACGTCCGCGTTATAGAACGACATGAGCGCGTCAACGAGCGAATTGCCGTTCTTAACGAAACGGGAGTCCGTGTGGGGATTTATGCCGTGCGCAGTGCAGGCAACAACTACCTGTGCAACGCTTTCGCAGTTCGCCGAACCCCACGACTTATATCCGCCGTCATCCTGCTGTGCGTTTGAAAGCGCCGTGAATGCCTTGTCGCACGCGTCCTTGACGTTTTCGTCGGAAGTGTACGGCGCCAGCGCCTGTAAAGCCATAGAAGTCATATCGGGGTCAGCGGTACTGCCGAAAAATGCCCAGCCGCCACCGGAAACCTGCTTTTCGAGAATATAGTCGATACACTGCTGACGGAGCGTTGTATCCGTCGTTTCATAAGCGCGGGTATCAAGAGCGATAAGCGTGAAAACAGGTCCGTTTATACCCTGCTTTTTTATCCAGTCGAAGCCGTTTATGCTGTACGCTTCAATGAGGTCGTAATTTCCGACCTTGTGCGCGTCTCTGCCGATCGACGAAAGCGCCATAATAAGGCGTGAGTTTTCGGTAGACTTGTTCACGTCAAGCGCGCCGTTCATGCCGACTGTTTCCGCCTTTGAATTTACCGTTTCAACAATTCTCTTGTAATAATCCGAAAAATACTTGTTGTCGGGCTGATAATATCCGCCGCGTGCGAGGGTGAGGACTGTCCATTCGCCACCCGACGTTCCGAACTTCGGCTCAGGATATGTTTCGGCGAGGTATTCAAGCGTATTGCCGAGTTCTTCGGAAATATCCCTGTCCTCTGTCGGCTCAACAACGGGTTTGGATGCTGCATTGAGCGCCTTGAGTGCGCTGTCTGCCTCTTCCTGAGTTGCCGTAAGATTTTCCATTACCGCGAGCGCGTCGGTTTTCGCCTGAGCGTTAGTGTCGAAAAATCCCTTTGCCGAAAGTTCAGCGTATTTCCTGTACAAAGCGTCCTTATTTGCCGCTTCAAAATATGCCGGTCCGCCCATGAACGCCGAGCCGATATCGGCGCCGTAACCGTAAAGCGTGAACTGCCAGCGGATAACCGAGCCACTCTTGAACGAAGCGCCCTCCGCCTGAGCTTCAGCCGCGTTATAGGATGCGCAGCCTACCTGTATAAAATGGTTGTCAACACAGAGCATCCAACCAGCCATGGAGCTGTAGTCGAATTCACCGAGGTTTTCGTCGTCATTTCCGTCGTTTTCATCGTTGGACGGTCCGCCGTTTTCGGTTATTATCGCGGGAATATTGAGATAACCCTTGTCGAGGCCCTTTATCGACGAGACATAAGCCGTACTGTCCCAAGTGCCTGTCATTTCATATTCCAAGTTCTTATCGACGAACATAGCGAGCGTAACAAGACCCGCCGTGAGCGTTTCCTCGGTGCAGGGGTCGTATCCCTCGGTCGCAATAAGGCTGTTTATTTTATCGAGCGTATATGTAACAGGCTCGATATACATACCCTGACCGAGAGTGTTTCCCTCGACTGAAATTGTGATGCTGAACTCTTCTTCTGCCGCCGCACTGAACGGTATGCTGCTGAGCATAATTACTCCCGCGAGCAGTCCGCTGAGCGCTTTTCTGATTCCGAAATGCTTCATAAAATGTCCTTTCCGTTTTGTTTTGCCTTTTTGGCGGCAGCCTTGTGATGAGGGTGCTTCGTGGGACTGACGGACTTTTTCGGCTCTTTAAGACCCGCTTTTTCGAGCGCTCTCGGCCATGGCCCGAGGTGCGCTTTTATGCGCGTCATGTCAATTTCCGAAAAATCGTCCTTTTTAGGGAGCCTGCCGAGCTGTTCGGCTTTTTCCCGCAAAAGTTCTTTCGCCCATTCTTCTTTTTTTTCGCTCATCTTTTTCACCACCAACAAAAAAGCTCTTCCTTATATCAGCGGCACATAAAGCGCCGCCCGTGGAAGAGCACAACGGATTCATCATTTCTGCGCAGCTTAACAAAGCTCTGAAAAATGCAAATAAAAAAGCGCATACCTTTCAAAGCCGCGGGGCTGATAAATCGGCTGCACTCTTCTCACCAAAGCAATGTTAAACCTTTTGAAAACACGGCAGGTATCCTGACTTATGATCTGCAATACGCTTGCAAAAGGAGCAGCCTTCTCGGTTTTACCCAATGGACGAACGCCCCTCTTTCGTCAAATACAGTAATGGCGGTTGTTACGGATTCGAACCGTATTCCCTCTTTGTTTACTCAGTTTACAACTTTTCAAACCGCATTTTCATATAAATATTCAGTTTTCTTCATTATAACACGCTGCCCGTGTTAAGTCAATCGGGTAAAATGTACAAAACGCCGCCGCGAAAGGGGGCTATTTTTTACGGAAGAACGCATTCCGCACAAATCATTGACAAACAAAGCAAGGTGTGATAAAATAGAAATATGAAAAAACAATACGGAAAGGAAATGCATTATGAACAACTTTTTTAAAGCAATTTTACTACTCGCGGCGGTTTGCGCTGCGGCGGGATGCGGGGGAAGTGCGGTCGCGGAAAACACCGATACGACAACCACAAAACCTTTTGATAATACGATAACCTCTATAGAAAATTCAGAACAACCGCTTTTTCAAAAGAAATATGAAATTACGGATTGGACTATGGATGAACTCGTTTCTAATGTAACAATCTGTGGGAAAAAAATCACTATCCCTTGTACAATGTCAGAGCTTTCAAAAGATTTCAATCTCGAAAAATTTGATTATTCAAGCGAAACAGACAGAAAGTTCTCAAAAGGCTGTGAAATATATTGCGAAAACGTTAAAGTTGCTTTTGCTTATTGCAATGCTGAATCCGATAATGATATTATAACAACAATATGCCTTGATGAAATTATTAGCGAAGACGCTCATATACCGGAAATAAATATAATGGGAATAACAAAAGAAGCTTCCGCGAATGATTTAGTAGAAATACTTGGCGAGCCTAACGTCAATACAGAGTATGATTGCGATTACAGATACTTTTTTTCCAACAACCAACACCTATACATAAGTTTTAGCGAAAATCTAGAAAATATTGTGTTTATTTCATTGGTGAACAACAGTTAAGGGATAGCAAACAGCTTTTAATTCGCTTTTACAGGAAAGGAAATACATTATGAACAACTTCTTTAAAGCAATCTCCCTCATCGCGGCGGTATGCGCTGCGGCGGGGTGCGGGGGAAGTGTGGTCGCGGAAACGACCGCGGGAGAAGGCACACAGGCTGAAACTTCAACAGTTTCGGAAACGACAACAGCTGCCGAAAGCGTATCTGCGGAGATTGAAGAGCTTGAAGTGGATCATGTTGACGAGGACGGGATTGTTTATTATAAAAATCCGACCGAGTGGACGTATGAAATGGTTTATGAAGCGCTCACGATTGAGGGTAAAAAGGTTCAGGCGCCGCTTACTTTTGAGGATTTCGGGGATAAATACAGCCTTCATGAAGAAACACTTACATATTTTGAAAAAGAAAAACAAGTAAGTTTGGGCATTGAATATAACGGAAATAAAATAGGCGGAATTACTTTTGTAGATTGCAGTGGTGCTGATGATATAAAAAATAAGGAAATAAATTTTTTATATTTAAATTTATTGCAAGAGAGCAGCCAGTTGATTTTTTCAGATATTACAGTTAATAAAGTTGGTTTCTACTCAACAAGGGACGATATTGTAAAAGCTTTAGGAGTGCCTTACCGTGAAGTATATTATGACGGGGAGGTGTATAGTATCGCATATAAGTATAAAGAGAAACTTTCGTTGGTGTTTGTATTAAATAATAATGAAGTAATAGAATTTTATATCTTACTTAATGATTAAGGAGAAGAATATGAGCTTAAATTTTACAACGAATAATTATCTTAATGACTATCGTTCAGAATTTGTTAATGAACACATAACAGATACGGCTGAGCCGTAAAATAAATTTAATACAGGAAAGGAAATGTTCATTGAAAAACAAGCACATTTTAAAGGTGCTTTCGCTCCTCGCTGCGCTTTGCATAGCCGCAGGATGCAGAGAAAGTACGACGGCGGAAACGACCGCGGGAGCAGGCACACAGGCTGAACCCCCAGCACCAACAGTTTAAGAAATGACAACAGCCGCCGTGCGCCTGCAACAACCCCCACGGCGGCTTTCTCCATGCCC
>USOZ01000159.1 GCA_900556525.1 uncultured Oscillospiraceae bacterium
GCAGGGTTTCACCGAGGATCTCAAAGAAAAATATATAATCGCGATATCCCTGACGCTCCACGAAAAAGGATACATTGCCTGCGCCGCGCAGTAGCCTATTTTTTCTTTTACATTTTCAACGTCGGTTTCCCCGCCGAAATATGTTACAGCCCCGCCGCTTATGCCCGTTATCCCGCAGAGCAGGTCGAGAAGGGTTGTCTTTCCCGCGCCGTTCGCGCCGATAAGTGCCGTCGAAAATCCCTCGGGAACAGCGAAATCAAGTGCGCCTAACGTAAAGTTTCTGTACCGCTTTGTAAGCGATTTAGCTTCGATTGCATTTTTCATAATGTTATGTCCTTTCCCGACTATCATTCAACATTGCTCAGCAGTTTAAGCATTTCGACCACTTCGTTTGTCGATAACCCCGCCGTTTTTGCCGCGTCAAGCGCGTTCAGCAAGTGCTGTTCAAGAAGCCGAAGCTGCTGCTCGCGCACCATTTCCCTGTCCTGCGGATTTATGATATAACCCTTTCCCTGAACCGGTGCAACAAGCCCCTCCGCCGTCAGTTCCTCATACGCTTTCATTGTTGTAATAACGCTTATTTTCAGGTCTTTCGCAAGCCCCCGTATGCTCGGCAGATATTCTCCCTCGCTTATCCTGCCGTTCATTATATCGTCGCGAAGCTGCGAAGAGATCTGCTTATAGATCGGAATATCCGAATTCTGGAGTATCTTCATTTATACCTCCTTTTTCAGCTGTTAATGTGTTATATATACAGTATAGACTGTTATTGCACTTTTGTCAATACCTTTTTGGAAATTTCCTCAAAAATAATAACGGCTCAGCAAAATGCCAAGCCGTTTAACGCTGCTACTGTTTAAAAAATCGTTTCTCTGCTGTCCACAATTCGGTTTCTGCCCGACTGTTTTCCGTCGTATAGAAGCGCGTCCGCGCGATTTACTACACAGTCCGGCGTTTCACCGACAGCCGACTGCGACGTACCGAACGTCATTGTCACGAAAAATTGAGTTTTCCCGTCCGAAAAGCCCGTGTGCCGTATTTCCTCAAGGATTTTCATAAGTATCCGTTTCGCCTCTTCACAGCCGCAGTTCGGGAAAATCAGCAGGAATTCTTCGCCGCCCCAACGCGCCGCAGAGCCTCCGCACGCCGAAATGCCGTCGCTGATGATAGACGAAATCTCCGTCAGTACAGCGTCGCCGCAGGCGTGTCCGAAACGATCGTTCACGCTCTTGAAATAGTCAATGTCACCCATAGCAACGCAGTAATCCTCGCCCGCCTCGGTCAGCTCGTCCATTACCCGCCGTCCGCTGCGGCGATTGAGCAGGAGCGTAAGCGGGTCGCGTTCGATAAGCTCGCGCAGGTTGCGGCTTACCTTGTCGGCGGTGCGCGCAATAACGGCTATCTCGTCCTTGCGTCCAAGCGTTTTTTCGTTAAGTTCCGACGAAAAATCACACTCTGAAATGCGCACCATAAAGTCGCGTATATCCAACAGTGAACCGACCAGCCGCCGCGCATACATATGTGAAAAAGCAAGCGAAACTACCAGCACGATCATGTCGATAAGCATGAAAATCGCCACCATATTTCCCGAATTTCTGAAAACCTTATCGAACGTTTTACCAGCGAAGAACATTCCTATTGCGTCACCGTCATCATTAAAAAAGGGTATGTAATAGCCAATATAATTTCTTCCGTTTACAAGCACTCTCTTATAAAAAAACGACTTTTTATCGTTAAGGACATTTTGGATAACTTCATTGGCCGCGCGCGTTCCTACAGCACGCGTTCCGTCGTCGTTGCGGATACTTGTAAGCAGGCGGGTATCGTGCCAAAAGACCGTAAAATCGACATCATCGCCACAGCCGATTATCGAAATCATACGATTGAACGTTGCGTCGTCCATAATTTTGCCACCCTTAGTCAATATGGCGTCCCTATAGGAAAACTCGCCCTCGAACATTTTGTCATAAAGGTTTGAAAGGGTAGTTGCGGCATATTCTATCTCGTTTTCGACCGACTCCTCGGTTATTCCGTGAATGAAAAACGCTCCCGCGACAGATGTTGCAATAAAAAGCATTATTGAAGTGAGACAGACGATCGCCGAAATTCGCGCGACAAGCCCTCGCTTTTTATCTTTCATATCTTTTCTCCCACAATAGCATACGTTTATATAAATATTATACAACAACGGTGTTACTTTTTCAACCCTTTTTCGTTAAAAAAATCAAATTGTGAAAAATTTCACCGACTGTCACAAATTTTTGTAACAAAATTTTTGCAGTATTAACAAATTCCGTTGATTTTTTTGAGCATTTGTGCTATAATTGAAATAATACTCCAAAAAGCACGTTTTTCAGCGTCTTTATTTGCAGTATTTTGGAAACAGTAACAATTTGCAGGTGGATCTGTCGTCGTTTTTTGTCGGATTTTCCGATTTTTTGTAAAGCGTGCAACTTTTACCGCCAAAGCATTGTTCTATTTATGTAAAGGAAAAGATATAAATTAACCGAACCGCTGCCGCGGGAACGGTGTTTACAGAATGGGGTGAGATATTGTCTTTTATTGAAGTAAGGGGACTGCGGAAGGTGTATCGTCTTGGACAGGAGAAGGTATACGCCCTGAAAAATATCAATCTCAACATTGAAAAGGGCGAGATATGCTGTATTCTCGGTACGTCGGGTTCAGGTAAATCGACCCTGCTCAATATGCTTGCGGGGCTTGAAAAACCAACGCGCGGCGATATTTTCATAAACGGCGTAAATATTGCGAAGCTCTCCGAACGAAAGCTGGCAAAATTCCGACAGGAAAACACAGGCTTTATCTTTCAGGCGTACAACCTGCTGCCGCAGCTTTCTTCGCTCGAAAACGTCGGAATGCCGCTTATGTTCAAGGGCTACAGCCGCTCAAAGCGCGACCGTGAAGCAAAGAAAATGCTGAAGCTGGTAGGGCTTGAAACGCGAATGAAGCATCGTCCAAACCAGATGTCGGGCGGTCAGCAGCAGCGCGTCGGCATTGCAAGAGCCTTTGTCGCGAAGCCGAATGTAATATTCGCGGACGAGCCTACGGGAAACCTTGATACAAAAACGACCACGGACGTTATGGAACTTATGGTGCGTATGTGCCGCAAGCACAATCTGACGCTGATACTTGTAACGCACGACCTCGACATTGCGAAATACGCCGACCGTATCGTTCATCTGATAGACGGCGACATTCACAGCGATGAACTTAACGAAGCAATCTATAACCCGGATGAAGCGCAGAGCAGCTCCGCGGAAAATACCGAAAATACAGGAAAGGAACCAGCAGAAAATGAAATTAAAAAGTAAAATTGCGGCGTCGCTGATCGCCGCTTGCATTATCACGGCTTCAATGCCGCTCAGCAGCTTTGCCGAAAGCGGCACAGGTGCAGGAACGGGTCAGCAGCAAACCTCTACCGTCCCCGCGCTTTCAAGCGGAGCGTTCTCGGGAGGGTACAGCGCTTCTTCGGATAAGATCGTGAAGAGCGAAACGGGCTATACAATAACGACCGTTACATACATACCGATCGACAACTTCAACAGTACTGTTACGCCCGATAGTTTCGACGTCAAGAACATTTTCGCTATCGCAACGGCAAGCGACGTGTTCAATCCTCTCACGCCCTATGCGTGGGAAACCGATACAAGGATCGTCGGCAGCTTTCTCTGCGTTACAACACGCTTCATTGACGTTGTTTATCTCGGAAAAGGCAATACCTTTAATTATAGTATATGCTACACGGCAAACGGTGCCAGCGTGAACGTTCCTCTTTCGGTAACCGTTGCGGAATGTGTTGAATACACCGAGGAAACCAAGGACGATACGCCCGAAGAAACCGTAAACGCCGCATTCACTCTCAATTCGACAGGCACGATCTCCGTAAAGGCGGGAACGAGCGCGAATATCTCCGCAGCATTAAAGCGAATCAATAACGGCGAGTTCTCAAACGTTGCCGCAACGCTTTCTTCCTCGGATAAATCCATAATCGTAGAGGACGCCGGCGCAAAGACAAGCGCTTCAGCTTCCCCCTCGTTCAGCTTCCGCATTTCCGTTCCCGAGTCCACTCCCGAGGGCGTATATTCTCTCACGCTCAGCACTACCGTTTACGGTAAAAACGGCGCGGCAGCTTCCAGCGAAAGCTATCAGATCCCCGTAAAGGTCACCAGCGACGTCGTTTCGGCGGGACTTTCCGTGACCGACTATAAGGTGAGCAAGTCTACTGTAAAGAGCGGTGACAATTTTAAGCTCACGCTTACTCTTGCGAACAAGTGTGGCATTGACCTCAAGGGCGTTAAGGTTTCTCTTGACGGACTTGACAGTTCAAAATTTGTTCTCGACGGCGGATTTTCCTCCCAGAGCGTTGATATAAAGGACGGAAAGACGGCGACCGTTACATTCCCGCTCGTTGCGTGCAGCGGAATCACAAACGTCCGCGAAAGTATTCCCGTTCAGGCGGCATATCAGATCAACCCCGCCGACGCTTCTACCGCGCAGACGCTCAACACCTCGGTGATTATCGAGTGCAAGCCCGAGGGCGAAAAGCAGGAAGTCGGCAAGTACGACGTTACTATGACCGACTATTCGTTCAGCAGCAACGCTGTTGCAAAGGGAACGAAGTTCACCCTTAATTTCACGCTCAAGAATGTTTCCAAAAAGGACGTTACCGGCGGCAGAGTTTCCGTTCAGGAGCTTACGGGCAGCAAGTTTGCTATCGACAGCGGTCTTACCTACGCAAACTTCGACTTAGCTGCGGGAAAAAGTAAGACATTCTCGTTCCCGCTCGTCGGCTGCGAGGGAATCTCATCAATTCGCGAAGTAATTCCCGTAGAAATATCTTTCGGAACCGAGACGCAGACGGTCTACACAACGGTTACCTGCGTTCCGTCCGAAACGACTTCCGACGAACAGGTT
>USOZ01000160.1 GCA_900556525.1 uncultured Oscillospiraceae bacterium
CCCTTTATCTTATCGCGGCAGTTGCAGTAATCCGCCTTGCAGAAAAGGCTTACAACGGGACGTTCCGCCGCTTTAACAAGTTCTATCGTCTTTGAATAGGTATAGCGCTGTTCAACGCAGTTTATATCGCTGCTGTCCTCCGAAAGGTAAAGTACCTTTATATAAACAACTCCGTCAATAAAAAGCTGCGAGCCCGAAACGCTGTAAGATACCACACCCGGCGTAAGGGTGCATTTTAGTATCTTGAAAATATCGGGATAATAGTCCGGCAGCACATAGTCGAATTCTACGCCCTGCTCTGCCTGCCCGTCATACACCACTTCGGTAAGAAAGACCGGCTCCTTATCAAGTAACAATTCCATAGTATACCTCCGTTTTTATAAGCAGCACCGCATAATTACTGTCGTTCGAATGCTTAGTTTTTTCGTGCAAGACGGCAGAAATATGCAGCCGAACGGACGGCAAAGGAGTTAGCCGCTGATTGTGCGCTGCTGCCTTATTCAAAAGAAATATATTCGTTATCCGTACAGGATATGACAAGCAAGCGGGGATTTGTACACTTTTTGGTATTTTTTATAAAAAGCAACGCAGTTTTGTGAAAATGCACAAACGCGCTGCTGTTTCTTCCAAAAATGTGAATTATATTTGACAAAGTGCGGATTTAGTGTTATTATTAAGGTATTAATATGTATAAAAAAGGATTGTTTTTATGGAAATTATTATATATCTTTGCGCAGTTCTTCTTACATCGCTATCAATAGCCGTGTTCCTGCTTATCAGAAAGATCCGCGCAGAACTGAAAAAAAACCGTAATCTTACGGCACTTCTGAACGCAAGCGACTGCTATTCCGTTTTATGGAGCACCGATCTGAAAAAAATACAGGCTAACCCTACGCTGAACGAATTTCTCGGCAGGCTCGGCAAAACTGCCGACGCTGATTTCGTTTCTCTTCTTTTTTCCGACAGCGACGAAAACACAACAGGCACCGAGCTTATGGTCAACGCTCTTTCAAAATCGGGCAGAAAAACGGACTTTGCCATGCCTGACGGAACGGTAAAGCATATCATGTGGAAAAGTGAGATTGCCGCGCGCGGAAATGCTTATACAACAATAGCCTCAACGGGAACGGACTTCACCGAACAGGAAACCGTCCGCGCCCAGCTCAAGGAAGCTACCCGAGAAAAAGACTTCGTCCGTGAAAATTACGGAGCGGCAGCCAAAAGCGCAGGCATAGGCGTTATTACTCTTACTCCGCGTACCGACGGATACGAACTTGCTATTTCCGAACACTGCAATGAAATTCTCGGTATTCCTTCGGTAAAAACACCGGATTACTGCGAGCTGTTAGGTTGCATGAGCGCCGACGAACAAAGCGATTTCGGAAATATCGTTAGGTCGATACTTTCGGGAACTTCCGAAAGCGAGACCCGCCGTTTTACATTCAATACCGACCACAAGCGGCTGTTTCTTCTGAGATTCAGCGGTACCAACGGCGGGGACGAGAATATCCGACGCGTAAACATTGTGCTCAGCGCAGTTCCCGATGAAAGTGAAAATGCCGCAGCGCAGGACGACATTCACGGCGAGCTGCCTAACCGCAAGACTTTTCTCGCAGAATGTAATGAATACCTCAAACAAAACGATCTGCCGAATGAAACGGCAATGCTCAGCATATATATCAGCCGTTTTCAGAAAATATCAACTCTTTTCGGTATGGACACTGCCGATAAACTGCTTGACATTTATACGGACGGAATTGAGAAATGCGCAGGAAACGTCTGTATTGTCGGAAAAATGAGCACAGACAATTTTGCGCTGCTCATTCCCGCGAAAAGCCGTGATACTATTGAACGTTTTCTTAAAGAGCTTCAGATCTATATTGAAAATTCATGCAACAATGACGCCCTGCCCACTGTTTTGAAAGAACAGGCGATTTTTACTGCGGGAGCGTGCTTTTGCGACGGCTCTGACGACGCCGCTGCGCTTTATAACAAAGCGAATATGACCTTGTTCACCGACAGCGTTGTTTCAAATTCAATATGCCGCTATTTTGATTCAACCATTGAGGAGCGCATCTACAACCGTGATTTTATTGAACAGGAAATTCATAAGGCGATAAAAAACAACGAGTTTGAACTTTATTATCAGCCGAAAATCAGCTTTCAGACGAAAGAAATCCTCGGTGCGGAAGCGCTTATCCGCTGGAATCACCCCGACAACGGGCTTGTTACCCCGACATCTTTCATACCTATCGCGGAGGAAGTCGGGCTTATCACTCAGATTGACGAATGGGGACTGTCGGAGGCGTGCCGCCAGAACAAATTGTGGCAAAGCAAGGGCTATAAGCCGATACGGGTTTCCGTCAATATGTCGCAGGCTCAGCTATATCAGACAGACGTTATCGCGTCAATACGCGGCGCTCTTGAACATACGGGGCTTGACCCGCAGTATCTCGAGGTCGAGCTTACTGAAACAATGGCTATTCAGGACATTGAGCATACGGTAAAAATACTTGAACGCATACACGAAATGGGAGTTTCGATTTCTATGGACGATTTCGGAACAGGCTATTCTTCCCTCTCGTCGCTCAAGATACTGCCGATAAATCTGCTGAAAATCGACAAGAGCCTTATTGACGACATCGAAACAAATGACGCGGCGCGAAGCATTGTAAAAGCTATCGTTGACCTCGGAAAAGCAATGAACCTCGAAGTTCTCGCCGAAGGCGTTGAAACAAAGGAACAGTTTGAGCTTCTGGGAGATCTAAGCTGCGATATTGCGCAGGGATATTACTACGGAAAGCCCCTTCCAGCAGCAGAGCTTGAACGCCTTTTTCTCGCGAGAACGCCCGAAGTGGCGGAGAGCGTATAAATCCCAAAACAGCCATGTGAAATTTCAGTAAAAAACTTGCACAAATTTCCTTTTTGTGGTATTATAGCAATATCACATGAAAGGAAAAGACAAATGAAAAAAATAATTACACTTTTTCACGGCTTCTGCATGGCTCTCGCCGACAGCGTTCCGGGTGTTTCGGGCGGAACGGTAGCCTTTTTAATGGGATTTTACGACGATTTCGTCGGTTCTCTTAACGGACTTATTTCGGGATCTAAGGAAAAGCGCATAAGCGCGCTTAAATATCTCGTAAAGCTCGGTATCGGCTGGGCAGTCGGGTTCTGTCTCGCGGTACTGCTGCTCGCAAAAGTGTTTGAAAGCAATATTTACGCCATTTCATCACTATTTATGGGTTTTATCGTGTTTTCAATCCCCGTAGTGATATATGAAGAACGTTCATGTCTGAAAAAAGTCAGCCGAATTTTCTTTGCCGTTATCGGAATCGCAGTCGTTTCCGCCGTCACATATTTCAGCACAGTAACAAGCGGAAACGGAATCGACCTGAACAGCCCCGACATATGGACGTTTCTATATGTATTCATCTGCGGTGCGATCGCTATATGCGCAATGATTCTTCCGGGAATTTCAGGCTCAACGCTGCTGCTTATTTTCGGGATCTATATGCCGATAATCACAGGCATAAAAGACCTGCTGCACCTTGATTTTCACGCCCTGCCCATTCTCATAGTTTTCGGTGTCGGCGTAATAACAGGCATAGTGTCCATAATAAAAATAATCGGAATTGCTCTGAATAAGCACAGAGCGGCTGCCGTTTATCTTATAATAGGACTTATGCTCGGTTCGCTCTATGCGATAGTAATGGGACCTGCTACGCTTGACGCGCCGCAGCCTCCGCTTTCATTCTCCACGTTCAATATTCTTTTCTTCATTATTGGTGGTATCATTATCGTCGGAATGCAGGTGGGAAAACTGATTGCCGAAAAAAAGAAAAGCGACAAGTAAATACACAAAAATCCCTCTGCCGCAATTCAGCCAACAGAGGGATTTTTCGTATTATATTTTAATTCTCTTTCTCAAGTTCTACAATAATATCGTCCATGCTGCCGCCCGGGGGAAGCATAGGAAGAACAAATTCATCTTTATCAATTTTGCAGTCAACAACATAAGGTCCGTTCGCCGCGAACGCTCTTTTCAGCGCAGCGTCAAGTTCTTCCGCTGTCGTAACGGCTTCGCCATCTGCGCCGAATGCACGGGCAAGCGCGGGAAAATCCGTTTTTCGGTTAAGCACCGTGTTGGAATAATGCTTGTTATAGAATAACGTCTGCCACTGCCGCACCATTCCAAGTACGCCGTTATTCATAATAAGTATGACAAGCGGAACATTGTACGAAACCGCAGTTGCAAGCTCCTGAAGGCACATTCCGAAGCTGCCGTCGCCTGTGACAAGAACGCTGCGTTCCCTTGTGCCAAACGCCGCGCCGACAGCTGCGCCCAGTCCAAATCCCATTGTCCCCAGCCCGCCGCTTGAAACAAATCTTCGCGGGGACCTAAAGACCGCATTCTGCGCCGTCCACATCTGATGCTGTCCAACGTCGGTGCAAACAGCAGTATTTTCGCCGAGATATTTGTTAAGCGTAAGAATAGCTTTTCTCGGCGTCAGCCCCTCGCGGTTATCAAGGTAATTCTTCTCTTCTTCGCGAAAAGCGTTGACCTGCGCAGTCCATTCGGGACGACTGCGCTTTTCAAGCAGCGGCAGCAGCTTTTCAAGCGTCAGCTTCACATCTCCACACAGACCATACACAGCGTTGACAGTTTTACAAAGCTCCGAGCCGTCAACATCTATATGTATTATCTTTGCGCCGACAGCAAATTTACTGCGGTTTCCCGTAACACGGTCGTTAAAACGGACTCCGAGCGACAAAATAAGATCGGCATTGTGCATCGCCATTGAAGATGCGAAATGCCCATGCATTCCCTGCATTCCGAGAAATCTTGGATTATCTGTCGGAATGGCGGACAGCCCCATAAGCGAACAGCCTATCGGCGCGTCGATTTTTTCGGCAGC
>USOZ01000161.1 GCA_900556525.1 uncultured Oscillospiraceae bacterium
GCTCGACATGCAAAGAAATTCTCGTCGCGCAGAAAGAGGTTGCCGCGCTCGGTCACGACTGGGGAGAATGGACTGTAACAACAGCCGCGACATGCACAAAGGACGGCAGCGAAAAGCGCGTCTGCAAGCGTGACGCAAGCCACGTCGAAACGCGCACAATAAAGGCGCACGGACACGTTGAGGTAATCGACGCCGCAAAGGCCGCGACCTGCACCGAAAAGGGACTTACCGAGGGCAAGCACTGCTCGACATGCAAAGAAATTCTCGTCGCGCAGAAAGAGGTTGCCGCGCTCGGTCATGAGATGGGCGTGTGGAAGGTCGTTAAAGAAGCCGACTACGGCGTTGACGGACTTGAACGCCGCGAATGCGCCCGTTTCGACAAGTGCGGTCACTATGAGACGCGTTCTATCCCCGCGCTCATCAAAAACATCTACAACGCAACATTTATTATCGGTGAAAACGTGATTGCGGTCGTTCCGTTCGAGGAGGGCGCGACGAGCATCGACGAGCCGGATATTCCCAAGAAAGACAATTATGTCGGCAAATGGGACAGCTACGAGATAAAGAACGGGAACTTCACCGTTTACGGCAGATATGAGAAGATCAACGCCGACGAAGTTTCCGAAATCATCCCCGGCAAGACCGCTGAGGAAAAGGACGGCAGAGTAAAGATCACACTTTCCGGCTCCGCAGAGACGGTCAACGTCAAAACATACCGCACCGAGAGCGAACCGCTCGACGTTGTGTTCGTCCTCGACCGGTCGGGCAGTATGGCGTATGATTTCAGCGAAAAAGACAGAACCGCAAAGGTCGACAAGCTGAAAGAAAGTGTTAAGAGCTTCACCGACACACTGTATAAAAACGCTCAGCAGACCGGCGCAGACCACCGTGTTGCGCTTGTCGGCTTCGCAAGCGGTCCGGAGTACGGATATCAGAACACCGGCATAATCAGAACAAACAGCGGCACATCAAAGCAGTACCGCGAACTTGCGAATTACGATTATTCCGACGTATTCATGCCTGTTGCCGATGAACTGGGCGGTCTGAACGCAAATATCACCGCCGGCATTAACGATATCCGTGCGGAGGGCGCTACGGCAGCCGATCTCGGCTTCTCAATAGCGTATGAGTTATTCGCAAATAACCCCGCAAACGGACACAAGCGCATAGTAATCTTCATTACCGACGGTGTTCCGACCTACAACAACGCAAGTATTCCGTGGGAGGTTTGCGAGGTTGCGGACAAAGCGGTCAACGCCGCATACGCTCTTAAAAACGAACAGCATGCAAGCATTTACACTGTTGCCATCTACAGCGAAGCAAACGAAACACAGGGCTTCGGCGACGGTTTCGGCTCGTTTGACATCAACAGATTTATGCATGCGGTTTCGTCCAACTATCCCAACGCGATTGCATACAAACCCGCCTACGACGCCGCAGGAGATGCAAAGGATGTACTTAAGGAAAAAGCCGACGACAGCTATTACCGCACCGGTAACTCGGCGGCGGAGTTTGCAAAAACTCTCAACACCATAATGGTGTCCACCGTTTACAATGTTGTTTCCTACACAAAAGCCACGATCCGCGATACTCTGTCCGAAAACGTGACGCTTACTCTCGAAGACGAAGCCGCCATGCGTGCAAAGCTCAAAGCCGAGCTTGGCTTGAGCGACGCCGATATCACCGTCGCGAGACAGTCCGACGGCACAACGCTCGTCGAGTTCAGAAACGTCAAGGTCAAAAAGCTGCTTGACAGCGAGGGCAAAGAGTATTTCAACGCAAGCGTTTCGTTCGACGCAACGCTTAACAAAAACGCTCTCGAAAAGGGCACATACAAGACAAACACCGACGACGCGGGAATCTACGTCGACGGCAATCAGGGCGCGGAGTTTGATTCTCCCGAAGTGACGCTTGAAGCCGATCGCTGCATAGTGGCGTTCACCGTTAACGGCATTGCGTTCAGAATCGAAGAAAAGGCGTCGGGCGACAGAATAACCGCTCCCGACACGGATGTCGCAAAGTGGGATATCCCCGCGGACGCGGTCGTGACATCGGCTTACACCGAGTTTGAAGCGATCCCCGGCAGCGTGAAGTCCTGCACCGTGACATGGGTATACGGCGATAAAACCGAAACGCAGACCTACGGCGTCGGCGACGAGGTAATCGCTCCCGATATCGAAGCGCCCGAAGGAAAGCAGGTCAAATGGACTCCGTCCGTCAGCAGGTATATGGGCACGCACGACGTAACCTACACCGCAGTATTCGTCAATTCGCACGAGCATCGCTTTACAAAGCTTGTTTCTGCGGAGGGCGACTGCACAGTCGGTATCACACGCGTTCTTAAATGCTTCTGCGGCGAAACGAAAACTGTCGAGGTTCCGCCTGCGTCACACACGCCTACGGTCGTTATCGCAAATGATGAGGTCGGCACTGTCAGCGTCATCTGCTCCGTTTGCGGTGCCGCAAGCGACAGAAAGTTCCGTATAAGCACGGCGGGCTACGGTCACGGCGGCTACAATAAGTACTACGATTTCAAGCTTACCTACGGCGAAACAACGGTTCAGCCGGACGGCAAATTCCTTATCAAGCTGCGTCTCTCCGGCGACGACGCAAGAAAGTCGTTTGCGGTCTACCGCGTCGAGGACGGCAATATGACCCGTATAAATGCCAAAAAGAGCAACGGCTGGCTTATCATCGAAGCCGATCACTTCAGCATCTATGCAGTCTGCGAGCTTGACGACGGCGGAAAGCTTGTCAGCAGTCCGTCCTACGCCGATGCGCTGTGTGCGCTGAACGGTCATAAGTACACCGACACGGTCATACCCGCGACCTGCACCGAGGACGGCTGCACGCAGCATACCTGCTCCGTCTGCGGCAGCTCCTACAAGGATAACGTCGTTAAGGCGGTCGGTCATGTCGACGAAGATAAAGACGGCAAGTGCGATAACTGCGGCACATCTACTGTCGGTAATTGCAAACACATCTGCCACTCGTCAAACAAGCTTGCGCAGTTCTTCTGGAAAATAATACGGTTCTTCTGCAAGCTGTTCAGAACCAACGAGTTCTGCGCCTGCGGCGTGAAGCACTGGTAAATCAAGCAGCCGTTTAACATAACGGAAAAAACACCCTGTAAAAGCAAACAGCCCCGACGAAAAAAATATATTAAAAGAAGCAGCCCCGAAGTTGAAGTGAACCCCAAAGTTTAGACAAAATAAAATATTAAATTGCTTGTGAATGAGTTCGGTATTGTATCGGACTCATTCCTTTTAGTTTTAAGGAAATACGTTCATTGTTGTAGTAATGGATATATTTCTTTAATTCATCAATGAAAGCGTTAACGCTTTCGAATTTTTCACCGTAGAACATTTCAACTTTAAGTCTACCAAAGAAATTTTCCATAGCACCGTTATCCATACAATTACCTTTACGGGACATACTTTGAACAATGTTATGTTCAGCAAGTAATCGTTGGTATTCAGCGTGTTGGTACTGCCATCCTTGGTCTGAATGGAATATTGGTGTTGCATCAGCAGGCAGTTTTTCAAATAAACCATTAAGCATTTCTCTGATTTGCTCCAAATTAGGACTTGTTGAAATAGAATAAGATACAATTTCATTGTTAAACAAATCTAAAACGGGTGAAAGATATACTTTCGCATCACAAACATTAAATTGAGTAACATCGGTTGTTATCTTTTCAAAAGGTTTTTCTGCATAGAAATCTCTTTTTAGCAAATTGTCCGCAACTTTACCGACAGTACCTTTGTATGAATGGTATTTATCGTTTTTTCGCTGTTTCCCTTTTAAACCAAGGGTATTCATTAGTTTTAGTACGGTTTTATGGTTAATTACATAGCCTTTGTCGTGCATAGCAATAGTTATCCTACGGTATCCGTATCTGCCTTTATTCGTATTGTAGATTTCTTGTATTTCTTGCTTTTCGCATTCATATTTATCTGTATTTGGTTGTTTCAAATAATAATAGTATGTGCTGCGAGCAATACCGGATAGTTTGAGCAATTCTTTCAGCGGATATTTTTGCCTTAGTTCAGAGATTATTTTTGCTTTTTGCCGTTCTCTCGCTCTTCCGCAAGAACTAAGGCACTCAGTTTTTTTAAGTATTCTATCTCCATTCGAAGTCGCTGGTTTTCGGCAATTAAATCTTCTTCAATCTTTTTATCTAATTTGGGTGGTCTGCCTTTTCTTGTTCCACTTGCACGACAAGCTCTGCCTCGTCTTTCTTTCATTAGACCTTCGGCTCCTTCTTCTAGGTATATGCGTTCCCACCGTTGTACAATGTCTCTTTTATTCGCTCCGTTATTTGATTCTTCTATTCCCCAGTATTTTCGTACTGTTTCGTGATAACTTAAATGGTGTTCTCGCATATCCATTATAACACCTATTTTAAATTCTGCACTATATACTTTATTTTTTCTTCCTGTTTTACCCATAAAAATATGCACCTCCAAAAGTGTCTAACTTTTGGGGTGCATATCAAGTCTCGTATAACTTCGGGGTTGTTTTTGCAATGAAATCCAAAATGTGTTCGGGTGAAATCCGCAAAAACTTCGTTTCACGGAAACCGGAACTCCTGAAAAGACGGTATTATAATTTCAAACCGTTATTTTTATCGGTCGACAAACCGAAGGGCATTTGCGCATGTGTTTTCCTGCAAGCGGAAACCTATCCGCTTAAATCGTAGGGTCGGTGCACCTGCGCCGACCGCGGAGAGGTACACCTGATTATAACGAAACGCCCGTCGACGGACGGGCGCTGCATGGATTGAAAAGATTACACTATGCAAATTATATTCGTTATTTTTTTGTTTCCCAGTCGACCGGCCGCACGGCACATGCGCACGTTTCCCACCGCGGAACGCCCGGTGTGCGTTCCCTACAAGCGGTAAAA
>USOZ01000162.1 GCA_900556525.1 uncultured Oscillospiraceae bacterium
GGCCGTATCTCAGTCCCAATGTGGCCGTTCAACCTCTCAGTCCGGCTACTGATCGCAGTCTTGGTGAGCCGTTACCTCACCAACTAACTAATCAGATATGAGCCCATCTTTCAGCGGATCGCTCCTTTGGTACATCGGAGATGCCTCCATTGTACATTATGCGGTATTAGCAGTCGTTTCCAACTGTTGTCCCCCTCTGAAAGGCAGGTTGCTCACGTGTTACTCACCCGTCCGCCGCTAGAACCGAAGTTCTCGCTCGACTTGCATGTGTTAGGCGTGCCGCCAGCGTTCGTCCTATTACATGGATAAATCATACCATACATTAATATTATAGCAACTTTTTTTGAATTTGTCAACATATTTTTTATATTTTTAGATTATTTTCTCAGTAGCGTGAAATTTCAATCGAATAAAAACAAAATAAGCGATAATATACAATTATCCGTTCTAAACCGCCAAATCAGAATTGTAAATTAACTACATTAATTATAATATACTCTTGAAGATTTTGCAATACTTTTTTAAGAGCAAAAACATCTATTCTAAAAAAATGACATCAAATTCTATTTTTTAGACAAATTTCGTCATTAATGTTTGTTCAATTTTACTCCTTTTGATGGTCGTTTTTTAAAATTTATTGCATACTCAACTTTACATTTTAGACCTGCCAAGGAAAATAATCACCAAATCTTTCCTAAAGGGTCTTAATCATCCGTGCTGCCATTGTCAGCCTATTTTTTCTAAAATAACCTTAAATCCAATAAAAATCAACAGAAAACTGACAAAATGTATAAAAATCGGGACAAGATGCATTCTTGATGCAATTTTAATGCGTTTTTTGCCTTCCAGCAATTCAACAATCGCAATATTCCAAACGCAATCGGTAATTCTAATTTAAGTTCGCTCTCATCTCAAACCCACCTTTGAACCGCACCGTTATGGTGTTCTTGGTATCAACCGTGATTTGCTCTATAAGCTGCCGCGTAACAATGTCGTCATATTCGGTCAAGGTGAAATTTTCCTTTTCAAGCCTTTGAAGCACATTGCTCAGTTCGTTAGGACCGTGCTGCACCGCCGTCTGTTTTGCTTTCTCGGTTTCGATGAACTCCCGCAGCGTTTTCATCTCTTCGCTGAATTTCGCGATATCCGACATCGCGTTTTCCGCCGTTTCGGGTACGGTTGCAAGCATTATCAGCTCGTCCATATTCCGCGCAAGTTCGTCAATCCGCTGCTGCGCCGCTTGAACGCTCCCGTTTTGATTTGGGTCAAGCACCTCAATTATGCTTTCGTGTAGCGTCTTTGCCACATCATCTTTGACCGTACAAAATTCATTTACCGCGCTCACAATCGCTCTGTGGAGCGCCTGTTCATCTACAGTCGGCGAACTGTGGCACTTCTTCTTGCCGTACTGAATCCTACTCACACACCGCCACTTGATTTCCTTGAAGCCCTTCGCAGTCCAAGTCACTCGACGGTAATGCTCCCCACATTCGCCGCAGATGAGCAGCTCCGAGAGCGCGTATTTGGCACTGTATTTTCCTTGTCCGGTCTTGGTAAGTTTGTCGGCAATCGTCCGCTTCGCCGAGCGCCGTGCCATTTCTTCCTGCACCCGATTGAAATCGGAGCGGGAGATAATCGGCTCGTGATGGTTCTTCACAAGGTACATCGGAAGCTCACCGTTGTTCTTTCGCGTCTTTTTCGTAATGCAATCGGTCACATACGTTTTTTGCAGAAGCGCATCTCCCGTATATTTCTCATTGGTCAAAATCCGCTGAACTACCGTTTTTCGGTATGGCGAACTACCGCCTTTTGTAGTCAAACCCTTTTCGTTCAGCCTATCAGCAATCAGATTCATGCTCATTCCATCAAGGTAGCAGCGATATATTTCTTTGACAACCTCGGCTTCTTCGGGAATTATTTCCGCGTTTCCGTCGTGGCCTTTTCGGTAGCCGAGCAGCCTCGCGTACTGCATCGGCACATTTCCGTTCTTGAAGCTCTGTCGCACTCCCCAGGATACGTTTTTGCTGATGGACTCCGACTCCGCTTGGGCGAAGCACGACATAATTGTGATCAGCATTTCGCTTTCCGCAGTCAGAGTGTTAATGTTTTCTTTTTCGGATATAACAGCAATTCCAAGAGCTCTCAGTTCTCGTATATAACCAAGACTATCGACGGTATTCCGTGCGAACCGTGAGAGTGATTTCGTGAGAATAATATCGATTTTTCGCTGTCGGCAGAGTCGTATCATTTTCAAAAATTCGGGACGCTTTTGAGCTTGCGTACCAGAAATTCCCTCGTCTGCGAATATTCCTGCCATCTGCCATTCCGGATTACTATTTATCTTTTCGGTATAATAGCTTATCTGCGCTTCATAACTTGTTTTCTGTTCCTCATCGTCGGTACTGACGCGGCAGTATGCAGCCACTCTCAAGCATTTTGCCGCTTGTTTGTTTTCCTCGCATGATTTTGCAGGGATTACGACTACCCGCATTTCGCTTTGTGCCAATGTTTGCATCATCTTCTCACCACACTTATTGTCGCATATTTCAATTGAGCGCATCTTACTATAAGCGCTTCAACCTTTTCCTTATCAGTATCTTCCGAATTGATTAACCGATTGATTTCATTAGTCATGCGCTGAATCTCGTCAGTCGGCTCATATTCTGTGAACACTGTTTCCTGCTGCCGCGGCTCATTCTGCGGAGCGGGTTTGCGGTATGTATTCCGTTCTGCCTTTATCAGAGCCGCCAGCCGAAAGTCCTCTGAAGTTATAATCTGCGGATAACCGTTCTCGCCGACATATTTTCGGTTTTCAAGCACTCGGCAGACCATATTTTTATTCCAGACGGACTTTCCTATTATATATGGTATCGTCATTTCTGCCGCTATTGTTTTTAGCGACTTGCCGCCTATGTATTTTTTAAATATTTCCTGTACTGTTTCTGCTTCGGGAGCGTTCAACGCATATTTTCCGTTCACCATGCAATATCCAAATGGTATATTTCGATTTTTCACCATTTTCTTACCTCATAATCTGTTCCACAAAGCCGATTCCGCCAATCAATTCAAATCGAATTTCCGATTCTGACAGCACCGTGATTTTCTCAACTATCTGCCCGAACTTGATTTCATCGAATTCGGTAATCGTTTCTGCTCTCTCGAATATCCCGATCAGCTTTCGAAGCTTTCCCAATATTCTTCCATTCTCATCATCCTCTTCAAAAGAATCCAGACGCTTTTGCAATGAAGCAATATTCTTTTCAAGCGCGGCGGCTTTTTCCGTATAGTAAGCGGCATCAAGAATTCCCTTCGACCTCAGTCCGGCAATCAAATATGCCTGTTCTCTTGATTCGGCTAGTTCTTTGCGTAACTGAACAATCTGCGCATTTTCTCTCATTTTTTGATTAAACAATTCCTGAATTTGCCGCTGCAAAGGCACTAATATCACCTTATAATTTTGCAGCAGTTTGTTGAACATCACGATAAATGCTCCGTATATCTCCCTTTCGTCAATCTGCTTGGCGGAGCATTTATCGGCAGACGAATCGTGATTTCGGCAGACCCAGCAGACTCTGCTTCCCCGCTCCTTTCTTTTGTAAAGCGTTCCGCACTCTCCGCAGTAAATCTTCTTCCGCAGCGGGTATGATTGCGTCGTTTTGCCTTTGTGCGCCCTGCCCTTTCGCTCAATGAGCCGCTGTACGCTCTGAAAGACCTCCCTTGAAATAATTGCTGGATGTGTTTCGGAAACATAGTATTTATCGCGCTCTCCCCTGTTTTCGCGGCAGTCGAACGGAAGTGTGTCGGTAGTATACCATTTATGAAAAATCGAGTCGCCGGTATACTTTTCGTTTGTAAGAACATATTTCACCGTAGCAAGCTTTACCCCATATTTCTCGGCAAGCCACTCCGCGCTCACGCCGTTCAGATAGTCCGAAAAAATGCCGCGGACAATCTCCGCCTTTTCTTTGTCAATTACAAATTTACCGTTTTCACGGATATATCCGAACGGTACCGCGCTCGGGACATAGCTTCCGTCTGCCATACGCTTTTGAAAACCCATGCGGACATTTCGCGAGATCGACATGGATTCCTCTTGAGCGAACTGGCTGTATATCGCCAGCATCATTTCCGAGCTTATCTCGCCCGTATCGATATTTTCTTTTTCAAAGTATACCGATATGCCGAGGGTTTTCAGCTCGCGCACAGCCTCGAGGCTGTCTTTGGTGTTTCGCGCGAACCTCGATATGGATTTTGTCAGTATCCGATCGATTTTCCCTTTGCGGCAGTCGCTCATCAGTCTTTGAAACTCGGTGCGTTTCGCCGCCGACGTTCCGGTGATACCCTGATCGGCGTACATATCGACGAATACCGCATCGGTGCTGTTCTGGAGCAGCTCGGTGTAGTACCGTATCTGCGCCGCGAAGGAGTTGAGCTGATCCTCGCTGTCGCTTGATACTCGTGCGTAGGCGGCGGTTCTGACGATTTCGTCCGCATGATTTTTAGCAGGTATGATTGTAATTTCCGCCATCTCATCACTCCCTTTCACAACACAGTATACCGAAACGATTCGGGTTTATCTATCACCAATGCCACTAAAATATCTGCGGCGGTTTGTATCATAACCAACAAAAGCGGACATGGGTTCAAACATCCGAAAGCCGCTTTATGACAGCACTTTCGATTTTCCTGCGCTGCGCCTCGGTTATGAGATTTTCACCCAACAGTTTATCCAGAAAATTTCGGCACAAATAGAATTTGTACCTTATGATTGCTTCTTGCTCCATATTGCTCCTCAATTATACTTTGAATTTAACCCCACGCTGATTTTCAGCGCACGGTCGACTTCGTCCATCGTGAAGTCATTGATCCTGCCGACATAATCGGTCAGCCGCGATTTGTCCCGGAAT
>USOZ01000163.1 GCA_900556525.1 uncultured Oscillospiraceae bacterium
TCCGAAGCAGAGAACGCGAAGCCCCTGTGCGGAAAGGCGTTCGGTTTTTTCGAGAATGTCGTGACGTTCCTGTGCGGAAATGCACATTCTGCCGACCATTACGTCAGCCGCGCCCTTCGTGAACATCAGCTTTTTTCCGTTCGCTTCGACCAGAACTGACATCAGCTTGCGGTCGCTGTCGAAAGGCACTTCGCTTATTCTGCGGTTGTCTTTTCTGATTTTTTTCCAGTCGGCGCCTGTGTCTGCGGCGAAGCGGACGAGCGCGGTTTCGGTCGGGTCGCCGATTTCCTTTTCGCCGCCGCATTCTCCGTCGTTACATAGTACAGCCGCGTCACGCAGGAGGGCGAAGCGCGGATCGTCGGATTTAAGCGATGAAGCGTTCACAAGCGTGCTGCCGATAACGACCTTACGGACGGTCATTTTGTTCTGGGTGAGAGTTCCTGTTTTATCCGAGCAGATTACCGAAACGGAGCCGAGACCCTCGACCGCCTGCAGCTTTCGCATAACTGCATTTTCAGCGGACATTTTCTGAGTTCCGAGCGAAAGAACTATCGTAACGATAGAGCTGAGCGCCTCGGGAATTGCTGCTACAGCAAGTGCGACCGCGAACATGAACGAGTCCATTACGGAGGCAAAGTTTATTTCGCCGCCCTGCCGTATCACGTTGAACAGGCTCAGCCCAAAAACGACTGCGCATATAATAAGTATGCAAACGGAGAGTTTTTTTCCGAAATTGTCAAGGGAGCGCTGGAGCGGGGTCTTGCGTTCCTGTGCGGACTGGATAAGCGCGGCGATCTTTCCGACCTCGGTGTCCATTCCGACGGCGGTAACAAGGTATCTTCCGCGTCCGCCCGTTACAAAGCTGCCCGAATAGACCATATTTTTGCGGTCAGCGAGCGGAACTTCAAACGGAATGACCTCCGCGTCCTTATTTATGTTCATGCTCTCGCCCGTGAGCGCGCTTTCGTTCGTCTGCACCGAGGCTGCCTCGATAAGCCGACCGTCTGCGGCAATGCGGTCACCCGCCTCAAGCAGTACAATGTCTCCGACAACAAGCTCTGCCGAGTCGATTTCTGAAATAACTCCGCCGCGCAGCACTTTCGCGTGCGGAGAGGAAAGTTTTTTCAGGTTGTCGAGCGATTTTTCCGCCCTTAGCGTCTGGACCGTTCCGAGAATCGCGTTCATTGTGATTACCGCGATAATGACGATAAAGCTTTCTTTATCGCCTGTCAGCGCGGAGATCAGAGCCGCGATTATAAGTATGATCACGAGAAAATCCTTGAACTGGCTTAGAAAAATGATCAGCGGGCTTTCTTTTTTGCCCTCCGAGATCGCGTTCTCGCCGTATTTTTCGCGGTTTTCGCACACCTGCTCTTCGTTCAGTCCGTCCGAACCTGTACCGTATTGATAGAGCAGGGATTCTGGTGTTTGTCTGTACGCTTCGTTTGTCATATTATTCCGTTCCTTTCCGGCTGCTGTTACTTCCTGCAAAACAAAAAACGGCAAGTCCGTTATTGAAATATTGCAGTATAAGTATATGCAGATATTTCAATAAAAGTCTTGCCGTTTATATATGATGCGGTCGAAATAGAAAAAATCGACGTATTGACGCATTCATAGACGGGGGAAACCGTCGGCTACTCCCTTTTATTTTTTACATTATATTCTATTTTTGAAATTTTGTCAACCCCTTTTCAATAAAAAAATTGCTCGGATAGTGTCAAAATTTTTTGTCAAGACTGGACAATTATGCTAAAATATGGTATAATAATAATAATTTATATTCAATCGGACAGCTTCTGCGGAAAGAATGAAAAAAGGTATAAATCAATATAGCTTGAAAGGGTGCGTGATTTCATGAAAAAATCTATAAGAGAAATGATTACGGCGCATACGCTGCTCGTATGTAATGCCGGAATTGCTGGGGGAGCTCTTACGCTTATCCTTGCAGCTGTCGCGCTTATAACAGGGGCGAAGATACCGCTGTTCCTCATTATCGCGGCGGCTGTGGCTACTGCTCTTCTTGGATTTGTTTCGGGAAAATCCGCAGTAAAGCGGCTCAATTCCGCAATATCCTCGCCTATAGAGGAACTCGCGGAGTCGGGTAAAGCTGACGTTACAAACGCGCCCGAGGAAATAGAAGCTATTGCGGGAAAGCTCGGTTCCGCAAAAAATGTTGACAACGCTGCAATGGCTGTTCTCAGAAAACTTGCCGACGGGGAATATTCGTCTGGAAAGCAAACAGACGGACTTTCCGACAGCAGCGAGATTTCCGCACTTGTCAAGAGGCTTGCGGCTCAGATAGAATCCGCGCTCAGCTCTGCGGCCGGAACGGCAGATTCTGCCAAGAACGGTCTGCGCGCTGTTTCCGACGCTTCGGCGCAGCTTTCCGTACAGGCTGCGCGCCAGTCCACGGGACTTTCAGAGCTTTCCGACACGATACAGAAAATCGAGGAGACCGTTACCGACAACGCTGAGAATGCGCGCGAAGCAAATCGTTTTGCCGCTGCGGCAACATCGGACGTTGAAGCGGGAACAGGTCACATGAACGAACTTCTCTCCGCAATGGAAAATATCAACAAGTCCACGGACGAAATTGCAAAGTTCATAAAAGTTATTGAAGATATTGCTTTCCAGACGAATATTCTTGCGCTCAACTCGTCGGTTGAAGCGGCGCGCGCGGGCGAAGCGGGAAAAGGCTTTGCCGTTGTCGCAACCGAG
Source organism: uncultured Oscillospiraceae bacterium (assembly GCA_900556525.1). GTDB lineage: Bacteria > Bacillota > Clostridia > Oscillospirales > Ruminococcaceae > Ruminiclostridium_E. The sequence continues at coordinate 2,722 of USOZ01000163.1, forward strand.
GTCAAGAATCTCGCAACGCGTTCTCAGGACGCGGCTCAGCAGACGAACGACCTTATCAGAAGCTGCGTAGAAAGCGTTAAGCGCGGCTCGGAAAAGACTGCCGCTACCGCAAAGGCTCTCGACGCAGTTTCCTCGGAAACTAAGTCCATTGCGGGACTTGTTGATGAGATATGCCGCACCTGCGAACAGCAGCTCGGTTCTATCGGCGCTGTAAACACGTCAATAACAGAGATTTCTTCCGCAGTTCAGCTTGCCGAATCGGCTGCTGCACAGTGCGTAGAAAGCGTAAATATGCTTGAAAGCGGAACAAAGCCAGTTTTTGCAGTACCTAAGCCTGCATATGCCGCTCCGAAGCCCGCTGCACCCGCTCCGAAGCCTGCTGCACCCGCTCCGAAGCCAACTGCACCTGCGCCGAAGGCTGTTTCGGACACATTCTCTGCGGAATTTCGCGATATTCCCGACAGCAAGTATTGATTTCCGAATAAATCCCGAGTGTCAAAAATAAAATGGAAGAGTACATACTGACCCGTCGGAAAGGCATGAAAAATCTGCGTATGAGGCTTTCAGACGACGGAACGCTGCTTGTAAGCGCGCCCTACGGAGTTTCGCGCGAACGTATCGACAAATTTGTTAAGGAACGTTCGGAGTGGATAGCGAAACAGCGTGAGAAGCTGCCGCGGAACAGCACGGAGCTGCACGACGGCTCGGAGATCACTATTTTCGGGGACGTTTATACGGTGCGTGTGGAACGCGGCTCGGAAAGCTGCAAAGTCTGCGGAAAAACGCTGCTTGTGACCCTGTCGGAGCCGCAGAACACCGCACAGCTTGAACAGCTTGTTCTGGCATATATGGCGGGGCGGTGCAGGGAAGTACTTGAAGCGGCGTTCGCGCGGTATCTCGCTCTTTCGGGATATATGGGAAAGCGCCCGTCGTTAAAGCTGGCGCTGCTGAAAAGCAAATGGGGAAGCTGCAACCGCCGAACCAATGTGATAACGCTAAATCTGCTGCTCTGTAAGCTGCCGCAGAGATTCGCCGAATATGTCGCGGCGCACGAGGTCGTTCACCTTTTTGTGCCGAATCATTCGGACGAATTTTATGCCGCCGGAGAGCGGCTTTACCGCGGATTTTACAGCACCGACCGCGAATTGAACAAAAAAAGAATAGGGAGTATTTTCTCCTGATTTAAGACAGAAAAATGAACAGGAAAGGAACAAAATATGAACAAACTAAAAGCAAGCACATTTGTAAAACTGACCGTTTCGGGTATCATAAATGCTATCGGCGTAGTTATGTTTCTGACGCCTGCAAAGCTGCTCGACAGCGGATTTTCGGGTACGTCAATGTTTCTAGCGTCAATTACAGGACTGCCGCTCGCGGTGTTCCTGCTTATTCTTAACGTGCCGTTTTTCGCTTTTGGATTTAAGCGGCAAGGGCTTGCCTTCACGATCTATTCGCTTTATGCGGTTGCGGTTTATTCGCTCGCGTCGTACATAATCACATATGTTCTGCCTGTCGAGGTCATAAATTCCTCGCCGTTCACGGAGAATGACATTCTTCTGAGCGCACTTTTCGGCGGACTTATTTCGGGCGTCGGAAGCGGTCTTACGATACGTTTCGGCGGAGCGATCGACGGAATCGAAGTTCTTTCGGTAATTTTTGCGAAAAGGCTCGGAATAACCGTCGGCACGTTCGTTATGATATATAATGTGATTTTGTACATTGTTATCGGTTTTGTTGAGCAGTCGTGGATAATCCCGCTTTACTCCGTAATTTCATACGCGGCGGCGATAAAATCCGTGGACTTTATCGTAGAAGGTCTTGATAAGGAAAAGGCGGCGATGATAATAACGTCCGAGCCTATCGAGATATGCCAGAAGCTCTCCGCCGAATTCGGCAGCGGTGTTACGCTTATGAAAGCCAATGGATACTATTCCAACGAAAATAAAACTATCGTATACTTCGTTGTGAACCGCTTCCAGATCTCGAAGCTAAAGCAGCTCGTGCGTGAATCGGACGAGAACGCTTTTGTTACTATCAGCGACGTTTCCGACATTCTCAGCAGAACCTCGAAAGGATAAAGCGAATGCAGCTTAATGAGGAATTTGAAAAAACGATAACGGGCGGCAGGAGACGACAGATACTACGTGGGCACCAAAGGCAAC
>USOZ01000164.1 GCA_900556525.1 uncultured Oscillospiraceae bacterium
CCGTGCGCGCGCGGTTCCCGAAATACAGCGTGGAAATGTATCGTCTGCCGATAAGCATTTCCTGCCACGTCGGCGCGGGCGTTAAGGCAATCGGATGTATGGAAATAGTTGAATAAAAAGACGGCAAGCAGTCACGAGGACTGTTTGCCGCTTTTTTTGTTCAGTTTTTTTATCAATGTGTAAACCGCAAGAACGAGCATAATTCCGAGCGATATGATCTGCGAGGTCGAAAGCCCGAAAAGATACCCTCGGTATGTATCTCCGCGCAGAAATTCAAGACCGAACCGCGCGGGGGCGTACAGCCCGAGGTAAAGCAGAAACAGCCTGCCTTTTAGCTTTTCTTTTTTTAACATTATGAACAGCAAAAAGAACAAGAGCAGGTTAAAGCCCGCCTCGAAAAGCTGAACGGGAAAGCGCCGAACACCGTTTGCCGACTCGACGAGCGAATGCGTAAACGTAAAGCCGAATTCGCTTTCTATTCCGTAGCAGCAGCCGCCAAGAAAACAGCCAATCCGCCCGAAAAAGTGAAAAAGAGGAACGGCGGGAGCGGCGCAGTCGGTTATCTCAGCACGCGGGTAACGATTGACGCGTATCACGATAAGCGCGGCAACTATTCCCCCGAACAGACCGCCATAGAACACCGAACCACCGAAAATCGCCGTAAGGAACTTCCAAAACTGCTCAAAATCCTCCGCTTCAAACAGCAGATGCCAGTACTGCACATTCGTAATTCCGTAGAGAAGCACTCCGCCGACAGACACGCCGACTGCCGAAATAAGAAGCGTTATAAGCATTGGGTAGCCGTCGCCCGTTTTCTTTTTGTACAGCAGGATTGCGATCAGTCCAGCGATAATCGCGCCTATCGCCGCCATTATCGGATAGCTGCCGTAAAACCGACCGAATAACGTAAATCCCGGGAACATAAAACCTCCGAAAAAAGAACAGCCCCGCCTTTAAGGCAGGGCGTTTTTGCTGTAGTTAAATCAATATAACTGACTGAGGCCTGTTGCGATTGTAGCAGCAACACAAATGGAGCAAGCAATAGCAATAATAGTTAATGCAACTGCAATGATGCCGCATACAAGACCTGCAACTGCCATACCTTTTTCGCTTCCCTCGGGCTTATCCTTGAGAGCAAGAGCGCCGAATACGATACCTACGATAGCAAGAATACCCGTTACATACTGTACGCCGGGGATATATCCGCCTACGATACCGAGAATGCCGCATACAAGTGCAACTATAGCCTTATTCTTTGTGGTCATGAGATTTTCCTCCTAAAATTTATACAGCCGCCGAAGCAGCCGAGCTATTACACTATATAAAATATACCACACACGGGAAGAAAAGTCAATATTTTCCTGTAAAACACACCATTTTCAGCACTTTTCACAAATTTGTCGCACAGATTTCTCTTTATTTCACTTTTATCACATTTCTAACACAATCACTCCACCTGTCTTTCCCTTATACTTATGTAATAGTACTCGAGCGGCAGCCCCGACTCCTTTATTTTCCCCGCATAATAAACCCCGACAAAGCGATAATGCCACGGCTCGTAGGTGTAGCCCGTAATCTTCTCCGCGCCTTTCGGATAACGCAGGATAAACCCGTATTCGTGCGCGTGTTCCGACAGCCACCTGAACTCCTCGGTGTTCTCGAAATCGGCGGTAACGTCGTCGTGGCTCTCCCACCAATCCTCCGTGAGAATGTCCAGCGCAAGCCCCGCGTTATGCTCGCTCGTTCCCGGCTCGGCAATCTCGCTCAGCGCGATTTTCTCCGCCTCTTTGGCGCTGTGACCCTCGTTTTTCATGCGTTCTATGTACGCTTCAAGATTTTCCTGCTGCTTTTGAACACTTCTGTAAGCAGAAACGACCTTCAGCTCTATTCCCTCCGAATTTGCCGCCGCGATCATCTCCCGCGCATACTCCGCGCAGCGGCTGTCCATACTGAAATCGCCCTGAACTCGCTCGGTCTGCGGCTCATATCCGTCGGGCAGCGGCGTTTCCTTATTTATAATAAAGTACGCCCACGCGTTGTCAACTTCGCTTTCGCCGCTGCGGGAATAGCTCTCCTGTTCATACCACAGGCGGTCGGAACTGTTCGGAAAGTGCGCAATGAAAATGCGGACGCCGAAAAACAGCACGATAAGCAATATATCGACAGCAAAAATCGTCCTTATTTTCACGCGCACACCCCCTAGAAAGTCCATATTTTGGTTCTATTATATCAAAAATGCACAAAAAAATCAAGAGGATTTGTTTAATAATCCGTAAAGAAAATTATATAATCCTATTGACAAGTTGTGAAAGACGTGCTATAATGATGACAGTTCAAAAGAAAGGAGCAGACCCGATGAAGAAAAGTGTATACAGTCTGGTGCTGTCAGACGAGGTCGTGGAGGCGGTCGATAGGCTGGCGTATTCCATGAACACCAGCCGTTCCGCGCTGATAAACAGGCTTCTCGCGCAGGCAGTTTCCTACACGACGCCCGAACAGCGCATGAGCGATATTTTCGGGGAAATAGCACAGCTAATGGACAGCAGCTTTCAGGTTCAGACGCAGCCGTCAGATGCAATGCTTTCTATCCGCTCAGCTCTGAAATACAAGTATAAACCCGTCATAAGATACAGTCTTGAGCTTTACCGCAGCTTTGAAAAAACGATAGGACAGCTTCGGGTCTCTTTCCGAACGCAGTCCGAACAGCTAAAATCCGACCTCACGGATTTTCTGAAACTCTGGGCGGAGCTTGAAAACAAATATATCGTGCAGTTCTTTCCCGAAGGAATCTCCTATACGATAGAGGACGGGCGATTTACGCGGACGTTCAGGCTTCCCGCCGAACATGAACAGCAGACAAACGAGGAGATTGCAAAAGCGATTTCAGAGTATATAAAAATGTTCGACGAGATATTAAAAATCTATTTTGCAAACATTACAAACAGGCAGACTGCGCATGAACTTGCAATAAGAAAGTATTACGAATATCTTACAAACGGAATTGTCGTTATATAGAAAGGGGATGTTGTTATGAACACACAGAAATTGACCCAAAAATCCATTGAAGCAATACAGAGCGCACAGAGCCTTGCGGTTTCGCGCTCAAACCAGCAGATCGATCAGCTTCATCTGCTTCTTGCGCTGCTTACGCAGCAGGACGGACTTATCCCGCAGCTCATTCAGAGCATGGGCATCGACGAACGCGCAATGACGGAAGAAACCGAGCGCTGCGTCGACGCTCTCCCGAAAGTTACGGGCAGCGGCCGCCGCGCAGACGAAGTATATGTGACGGTCGACGTTGACAAAGCGCTTACCGAAGCGGAGGAACAGGCAAAGCACATGGGCGACGAATACGTTTCCGTCGAGCATCTTTTTCTCGGCTTAATTGATAAGGCACGCGAAAAAGCGAAGGATATATTCACTTCGTTCGGCGTTACCCGAGATAAATTCCTCGCGGCACTGAAAAGCGTAAGAGGAAACGCGCGCGTTACGGGTGATAACCCCGAAAGCACCTACGACGTGCTGAAAAAATACGGTCAGGACTTGACCGAACTGGCGCGCAACAACAAACTCGACCCCGTTATCGGACGTGACAGCGAAATCAGAAATGTTATCCGAATACTTTCGCGTAAGAGCAAGAATAACCCCGTCCTCATAGGCGAGCCGGGCGTAGGTAAGACCGCGATTGCGGAGGGACTTGCGCTTCGTATCGTAAGGGGCGATGTGCCGAATTCGCTAAAGGACAGACAGCTTTTTTCGCTTGATATGGGTTCGCTTGTCGCGGGCGCAAAGTACCGCGGCGAATTTGAGGAACGTCTGAAAGCAGTCCTGCAAGAAATCAAAAAGAGCGAAGGCAAAATAATCCTGTTTATTGATGAGCTGCACCTTATTGTAGGCGCAGGCAAGACCGACGGCGCAATGGACGCAGGCAATATTTTAAAGCCTATGCTTGCGCGCGGCGAGCTGCACTGCATAGGCGCGACTACCCTCAACGAATACCGCCAGTACATTGAAAAAGACGCTGCTCTCGAACGTCGTTTCCAGCCCGTTATGGTCGGCGAACCGAGCGTTGAGGACACTATTTCCATACTTCGCGGATTAAAGGAACGCTACGAAGTTTTCCATGGCGTAAAAATCCAGGACACGGCGCTTATCGCCGCCGCGACCCTTTCCAACCGCTATATCTCTGACCGTTTTCTGCCCGATAAGGCGATCGACCTCGTCGATGAAGCGTGCGCATTGATAAAAACGGAAATGGAATCCATGCCTACCGAACTTGACGACCTCTCGCGCCGCATTATGCAGCACGAGATCGAGGAAGCAGCGCTCACAAAGGAGAATGACAAGCTCTCCGAAGAACACCTCGCCGAGATACGCAAGGAACTTTCTGATATGCGCGAACAGTTCAAGGAGATGAAAGCACGTTGGGAAAATGAAAAAGGCTCTATCACGAAGGTTCAGGAGCTTCGTAAGCAAATTGAACAGATAAGCGGCGAAATCGACAAAGCCAAGCGCGAATATAACCTCAACAAGGCGGCGGAACTGCAATACGGCAAGCTCCCGCAGCTCAAGGCGGAACTCGAAAAAGCCGAACATGAGGCTGAACAGCGCAAGTCGGACGGCTCTACCCTGCTCCGCGACAAGGTAACGGAAGAAGAGATTGCGCGTATCATCTGCCGCTGGACGGGCATTCCCGTCGCAAAGCTGATGGAGGGCGAACGCGAAAAACTGCTCAACATGGAAAATATTCTCCATAAGCGCGTTATCGGTCAGAACGAGGCTGTCGAAAAAGTAACCGAAGCTATCCTGCGTTCCCGCGCGGGAATTCAGGATCCGAACCGTCCGATTTTATCATCAGATCGACAATGCCCGAAAT
>USOZ01000165.1 GCA_900556525.1 uncultured Oscillospiraceae bacterium
CCGCCTGCGAAAAATCTGTCTGCGCAATCTGCATACCCGATTTAATCAGCACTTCCCTAATTTTATTTACCAAGAATTACAGAGATCTTTATTTCCTTTTCGGTTTCGCTGAGGTCGAACGCGCCGCCGTCCTCGGCAATAAAATGAACTTCGTATAATTCACCGTCGGAAAGCTCGGTCGGAGCTGTGCCGTCCTCGTTCTTTATGCTCCAAAGCTCGCTCGGAACATCTGCAAGCCTGCCGTCTGCGCCGTAAGCGTACAGCCTTAGCTCCTCGGTCTTGCCCGAAAGGTTGTTCATGCGAATTGCGACAGTCGTTCTCGGGTGAACATTTTCAACCGTTACGGTATTGAGCCAGCCCGCAGGGCTTCCCTGTCCTCCGTCGAAAATGAATTTGTCCTGTCCGAGTATATTTCTCATGGTCTTATCGAGGTCAACTTTGCGGTAAGGCATATCGGGCAGGTAAACAAATCTGTCCTGAAGTCTGAGAAGCTCGAGGTAGCCTGTTGGGCAGTAAAGCGAGTTGCCGCTGTTCCCCGCATACATACCGATCGCCATGTTGTTATAGCCGGGCTTGTTTGCAACATTGATAGCAAGCGCGGTTTCGCCCGTCTCAAAATCAATCGCGATATACTGCCACATTCCCGTTTCAATGTCCTGAACATAACCGTAAACATAGCCTGTCGCGGTCGAAAGCTTCATCATCGAAGTGTCTCTTATGTCATCTCTGCACCAAACGCTTTTCATTTCATATCCGCTGTCCGTCTTTATTGTATCAACGCGCTCAACGCCCGGCATTACCATGACATTGCCCTTTGTGAGCCAGTTCTTATCGTAAATATTTTCATAGCTCTGGATAGAGGAATCGCTGTCGGGCTTTGCGAGATTGGGGCTGCCTGCGCCGAACCAGTTGCAGACGATAGTGCTTACCGTACCGTTTCCGTTATCGTAAACGATCGCGGAATTTTCAACGGACACGGGCATATCCTCGGGAAGCTCGTCGATAACGGGCATACTAGCGACCTTTTCTCCCGTTTTCATGTCAAGCGCGACAAGGTTTATCGGGTCGAGGTTATCCGTGAACATTACGAGGTCATTTGAAAGGGACGGCGAGCAGCCGCTTCCCCATGCAAGACCGCCGCCCGTTGTAGCCGCGCCCTCTCTGCTGTCGTTCGCGCCCGCGCTCTCATAAGGCGTACGCCACACCTCGTTTACGCCGTTGTCAGCCGTGAAAAGATAGCAGTTAAGGTTAGTAAGGATAACCGCGCCCTCTTTTGAAGCTGCAATGCCGTTTTCCGCGCCCTCGCCGGGAGTAAGCTCATATACGAACACCGCCTTTTCAAGGTCGGTTTCCTTTCCGTCGAGAATATCGTTTATCGCCGAGCGGGAAATATAGCCTACCGCGCCGAGCTGCTCTCTTTCGGGATAAATTCTGAATCCGCCCGTTGCGAACCAGAGGTTGCCGTCGTAGTCAAAAACTACCGACAGGAGATTCTGTTCAAGTGTTTTTCCGAGAACCTTTTCAGCAGCCGCCTTTATGTCAATGTCAAGTACCTTTTCAAATTCGGGGAGAACATTTCCGTCCTCGTCCGTCGCCCTGAGCATAAGGACATGGTTGTTGCTCGTCGGGCAGACGATCCTGTTGCTTTCGTCCACGAAAGAATACGAACTCTGGATAACATATCCTCCGCCGTCGTGCATTTTCGGCGAGAAAAATCCGAGGGTCTGCGCTTCTTCGGCGTTTATGTCTCTTATCGCAATTCCGCCGAGCAGCGGTACAACGGAATGTCCGTATGTATCAAAGAATACCGCGGGAGAAGCGTTTGCGTTCTGCTTTTCATACGAAACGTTGATCTCGGGATAAATTCCTATCGGGAAAATTTCGTCCGACGAGTCGGTATTATAGCAGTCGTTGTGAATATTCGCGTCGCTTTTCGCCATGTACGGATTTTCGTCAAGCGCTTTGGCGGTGAGCGGCTTCACTTTAAGCGCCTTTAACTGTTCGGTTACGCTTTCGTTCTGAACTGTTGCGTCTTCTTCTGCCGTTTCGGATTCGACAACCACACTTTCTTCTTCGGCCGCAGTGTTTTCCGCTGCCGAAGCGGTGCTTTCATTTGTTGTTTCGGCGGGCTTGGGAGCGGCTGTGCTGCACGCGGACAGCCCAACGGTCAGTATTGCCGCAAGAGCGATTATTTTTTTCTTCATGTATTACCTCCAAAATGTGTTTGAGAAATTTTACCACATTATCCGATTTTTTGCAATAGTTTCTGCGTGAATGGGGGTCGAAAATGCGTGAAAAGCCGCCGCAGAAGAAAACTGCGGCGGCAGAAGGGCGATTTTCTACAGATTCAGCAGCACATTCACCCTGAAAATATTGCTTTCGGTTTCGATAACAGCTTTGCCGTGATATTTATTCGCAACGCTTTTTACGGAAGCGAGTCCCGTTCCCACGCCCTTGTGACAATCGGACAAAAATTCGTTTCCAAGCCGCCTTATCTCTCCATTATACGGATTTTCAACGACGATCCCTACCATCGCAGGACTTAGCATACGACAGATGACCGTGATCCTGCGCTTTTCTTCGGGCAGCTTCAGCACAGCTCTGAGCGAATTTTCAATGAGATTTCCGAGAGTAAGGCAAAGGTCGGATTCAGCCATATCTATCTTCTGCGGAAGCGCAAGCTGCCACGAAATATCAATATTATCGGTTTTGGCTGAAATGTCGTAATAACCCGCTATCGCGTCTACTGCGGCGTTTGCGCAGAGCGTCGGGCGTTCGTCGCCAAGTTCCTTTTCATATTGGCTGATATATTCGCTGAGTTCCTTCGCCTTTCCCGCTTCCGCCAGCCCAGAAATGACCCTGATATGCTGTCTGAAATCGTGGCGCTGGTGCTTGCTGCGCTCCATGTAGCTGCGAAGCTGTTCATAGCGGCGCGACTCTATCGCAAGCAGGCGGTTTTCCTGTTCAAGCTGTATGTTGCGGACGAACTCTCTTGCGATACTGTAAAAAAGGAATATAGAAAAGAAAAACGCAGCAAATGAAATAAAGGCAAGTATAATGGATATTCGGTAAATTCTGTTCACCAGTATTGTCGCGGGGTCGTTCGGGACAATCACTATGTAAAGCGCGGTAAATCCTGTGGGGATCGCCCAGACTACGCGCCATATCCGCTCGTAGTGAAATTCTTCGGCAAGCCATTTCACCCACGGCGACACAAAAATGCAGTAAATAACGGCTACGACCGCTTCACAGGCGAGACTTATGAGCGACGTTGACGCAAGGCAGACCACGTCGGTATTTCCAATCTCGGCAGAAGCGTTGAGAACTACCGAAAGCATAACACACGCGGAAGTAAGAAGCGCCGAAGTAAGGAATATGAACGCGGATTTTCCGAGAGAGAGCTTGTCCTTTAAAGTCCTGAAATAAAGGATAAAATACAGCACGGCTTCGGGCAGGAACAGCGCGTTCGAGTCAAGCGAAAATGCCGAACAGATAAGCGCCGAAGCCAGTGAAAAAGCGCTTATTGCCGCAAAAGCGGAAACCGCCGTTTTCACAGGTCTTTTTAGCAGTCCAACAACAGGCGCAAAGCACATTACAGCGGCGATATACAGCGACGAAAAATCGAGAAAATACCTCAGAAAAATGTCAAGGTCCATATCACACCTCGTTTCTGATATGGCGGAACTGATACTGCGTAAATTCGCTGAACAGCTTTGCGCGGTCTTTCTGCCTTACGGGTAAAGATGTTCCGTCGGGCATTTCGATAATGTCGCTGTCGAAGCGCAAAACCCTGTCCATATTCACAATAATGCCCCTATTGCAGATAAGAAAGCGCGGGTCGGCGCAAAGACATTCTTTAACATATGAAAAAGTGGCGGTGCTTCGGTACAAAGATTTGTCTGTCGCTACATTTATGATGTGATTCTGCGCAGCGACATATGATATTTTTGAAAACGGGATACTGAGCTCCCGTCTTGCAGCTTTTATTGTTAATTCCGGCTCATTTTTGTTGATAATTTTGAGCAGGTCGGCGAAAAGCCTGTGTATACGTTCGCTGCCGAACGGCTTCAGCAGATAGTCAAACGGGTGAACGGAAAACGAATTCCACACATACTCGTCCGACGACGTAACGAACACTATCGGAACGTCCGAGCGCTCTGTTCTGAGCTTTTCGGCGGTTTCTATGCCGTTTGAACTGCCCATACATATATCAAGAAATACAGCGTCGTATTTTCCGTCGTCGCAAAGCAGTGCGTCGCCGTTTTCAAAGCATTTGAACTCAATTTCACATATTCCCCGTGCCGCTTCGTCAAGTGCAGAGACGAGCCGCTGTGTATCGCTTTTTATGTCATCGGCAACAGCAATCCTGAGTTTCATGACCTGCCCCTTTTCATTGTTTTATGGCATTTGACATTTACAGTATATCACAGATTAAAGTTTGTTGTCAAGGTACAGCCTTTTTGCGGGAAATGACATAACAAATTCATACCGTCTCTTTTGTGGTGTGTTTTTATTCGGATTTTCTGTAAATTTTTTCATATCCGTACCGCTCAAACGGCATTATTCCATGCTTTTTCCTCATTCAGCAAAATATATTTACACTATCTCCCATGTTTACCTAGGTTTGGTTTTTCTTCCAGTATTTATGCGTTGAAATCCATCCCCGGGTCGTGTATAATAAACATATCCCCTTAGTGGGGAAATACATACGGGAGGTACTAAAAATGTGCAATTTCTTTAACTCGTGCAATTTTGCAGACCTTTACGCTGCATTAAAGGCACTCTGCGGCAGATTTGGCTGCTAATTGAACAAGGCTGTTGCGTTAATTACGGAGTTAACGCAGCA
>USOZ01000166.1 GCA_900556525.1 uncultured Oscillospiraceae bacterium
TGGCGAGCCTTATCGACGCGTACAACCTGCTTCAATCTGATCGTGTGAATGATAAGGAGCAGTTCGTTGACGCGATACTTCTCATAAAAGGGCAGATACTCGGCGACACGGCGGACGAAGAGAGCGAGACATACCGCGCGATAAAGGAATTCGGCGTTATGACAATGGACGACGGCGGCGACGCGCGTTGGCTTACCCGTCAGTTTGATGAAAGCTCGGTCGAGCTGCTCAGAAAATCGCTCGAAAACGACATTCACAAGTTCAGCGGCGTTCCGTGCATGAGCGATATAAATTTTTCGGGGAATTCGTCAGGAATCGCGATGCGGTATAAGCTGCTGGCTTTTGAGCAGCTTACGAAAATTAAGGAGCGATATTTCGCCGAGGGTCTGAAGCTGCGGCTTAAAATGATAGCGAACGCTGTATATGCAATGTCCGCCGAGCTTATTGACACGGACGATATTGAGCTTTATTTCACGCACACGCTGCCCGAAAACGAATCGGAGCTTGCGCAGACGGTGAACCTGCTCAAGGACGTTGTTCCGCGCGAACAGCTCATGAAGCTGCTCCCGTTTGTAACAGAATAATATTAAGCACCAATAAAACCATAGATAAAAATTCTCGTATAACTCATATATGCAAGGATTATACTCGATTTTTTGTATAGTTTTTAATTGGTGCTGAGTATAAGAGAAAGACCGCAGGTGCAATGCCTGCGGTCTTTTTGCGTCATTGTTATTGAGAAATACATCCAGCGGGGGTATATCTTAAATCCAATGAGTCGAGCGCAAATTATTCGCCCTTCTGCTTTGCGAAACATTCGCTGCATAAAACAGGTCTGTCCTCGCGGGGCTTGAAGGGAACTCTTGCTTCCTTACCGCATTCAGCGCAAACAGCGGTAAACATTTCTCTGGTTCTTGTAGCGTTCTTCTTTGCGTCGCGGCATGCCTTGCAGCGCTGGGGTTCGTTAGTGAAGCCCTTTTCTGCGTAGAATTCCTGCTCGCCTGCTGTGAAAACGAATTCGTTTCCGCAATCCTTGCATACAAGTGTCTTGTCTGTGTACATACGATATACCTCGCCAAATAAAAAATATTTCGACCGCTGACGGAGTTGCACCGACGTTTCTGCTGCGGTCATGTAGGGCTTTCGCCCTTAAAATTTATCTTTCAATTTCTGTTTAGCGCGCGAAAGAGAATTATCCACGGATTTTTTTGAAATTCCGAGTCTTGCGGCAATTTCCTTATATGAAAAGCCCGCGAGATAAAGCCGAAGAACTTCAAATTCTTTCTGCGTCAGCAGCTTTTCAAGCTTGCTGTAAAGCTCGGAGTTGCGCTCTTTCAGAATGACATAATCCTCCGCGCCGTCGTGCGCGTCGCTTATCTGCTCAAAATCGTAATCTTCCGCGGGAGTGAGCCGATTTTTCCCCGCCTTACTTGCCGCGGATCTCATGCGGTTGCTGATGCAGGCGTCGGCAAATGCCGCGAACGGACCGCGGTCACCGTGATAGCCTCGTATAGCATCGAGCAGCCCGAGAAATCCCTCCTGAAGAAGGTCTTCGGATTCAATGCCCGAATTTCTCAGCTTCGCCGCTTTTATGCGAATAGTTCGGGTATAGCGATAAATCAGCTGCGCCATTTCCGCACTTTGCATGGGAGCGCTCTGTCTGTGAACGATATCTACAAGCTCTTCGTCAGATAAGCTCACGAAACCCACCCCTTCACCGAGCGTCTAGAGAAATTATATCATTAAATTTTCACATTGTCAACAAGAAAATGTCAGAAAAAATAATATTTTTATGGAATTTACATTTTTGCGCGGTTTTTTACCGATTTAACAAAATCGGTGTCGGCTCAGTCCGTCTTCGGGCTGAGCCGAACGCCGTGAATTTGCGCATTAGAGAAGCAGGTCTGAGAGGTCAGAATCTGCGGACATATCGTTGTCATCGTCGCTGCCTTCCGAACCGAAGCTCCACATATCGTCCGACTTGTTAGCGGGCTGGCGGAATGCGGCAGGCTTCTTTTCGGGAGCAGGTGCGGTTGTTTCCGCCGAGCCTGCCGCAAAGAGGTCTGCAAATTCGCCGAAGTCGCTGTTCATAGCGGGCTTGGAAGCGGGTGCGCTTGCGGTGGAATTGTCCGCAGGCGTGAGATTGAAGTCGTTCATCGCGTCCGCGGCAGCCGTTGAAGCGAGCATATCGTTGAGCGTGTTGTCGTTCGCGTCAACGGGATTTATAGCCATATCGAAGATGTCCTCGCCGAGGTCAGAACCCTTGTCGGGAACGGCTGTGAGGTCGTTGGGCTGGAGGTCGAAGTCGGGAACTGTTTCGGGCTTCTTTTCGAGCGTGAAATCGTCCGTAGCACCCACGCCGGAGGTGTTCATAAGCGGGATCGAAGCCGACATATCGTCATCGGCTGCGGGTGAAACGAAAAGCGACTCGAAATCGTCTGTAATCTCGGCCTTAGGCTCTTCCTTTTTAAGCGGAGTTACCTCGGCAGGCTTTTCGGGAGCGGGTTCAGCCTTTGCTTCGGGAGCTGCGGGAGCGTCGGGGGTAAGGTGCTGGATGTCCGCCATAAGTTCTTCGTCGGTAGGTTCAACGTGCGCGGGAACGTCGTGGATTTCGATAGAGGAGATGATGTCGTCGTCCTCGTCCTCATCATCGGTTTCCTCGCCGCCGACGTATGTTGTTTCAACTTTGAGCTTGCTCTTGAGTTTATTGAGCTTTTCTGCGCTGAACTTGCTCTCGTCAAATTCGGGCAGCTTGATTTCGATATTTATGTCGGCGTTTGCAGCGTCGATAGCGCCTGCAGCTTCGCCGAGTGCGGCTGTATCAACGGCTTCGGGAGCAGCGGTGAGCTTTTCTGCTTCGTCAGCGCCCGAACGTATAGCAGCTATGCCGCTCTTTGTTTCTTCAACAGTCTTGGTAACTTCGGCGAAACCGTTCTTTGCGGCTTTAAGCGAACCGGAAATTCCCTCAAATTCGGTCTTTGCGCCGTTGAGCTGCTGTGAAACGCCGCTGAACTGCTGCGCAAATCCGTCCATTTTTTCAGCCGCGTCGCTTATGCTCTTTGTAACGGAACCGAATGTTTCCGTAACGTCGTTTATCTGACCGGTAACGGTCGAAATCTGCGCGTTTACAGCGTCAAAACTGCTCGCAAACGTTCCAAGCTGGCTTGTGACTGCCGCAATTTTCTCGGCGATCTTCTTCATGCTCTCCTTTGCGGCGTTGTTTTCGGCTTCAGTCTTTGCCTTCTGTTCATCAAGATTCTTCTTAGCCGCAGCGAGCTTTTCATTTCTCGCTTTAAGCTCGGTTTCGACTTTCTGCTTATAGCTGTTTATCTCGTTGGCAGCTTTCTTAGCGTAATTCTTGGCTTCGTCGATAATTTCCTTAGCCATTTTGCACGCTTCGTCGAGAATTTCGTCTGCGTTTGAGTTAAGAACAGCCTTAGCTCCGCCGCCGGATTTCTTCACAGCGGTATATTTTTCCTTTAATTTTGCGTATTCTTCGCGAATCTTCTTTTCGGACATCTGCGCCATAGCACATTCTTTGTCCAGCTTTGCAACGTTTCTGCGTTCGTCGAGAACCAGTTTGCGAAGTTCGAGAACTTTTGCGTCGTTCGCCTTTTTCATTTCCTCAACGAGCTTCTGAGTTTCGACGAGGTCTGCTTTATCCCTATTTGCCGCGGCTATCGCTGCGGGGTCGATGGCAGCCTGTGCGTCTCTTGCGGCAGCCTTTGCGGCGTTGCTTTCGTCGTGCGCTGTTTCGAGATTTTTGCGCATATTGCTCAGGCGTTCTTCAAACTCCTGCTGCTGCTCTTTCATCTGCTTTTTGAGCTTATTTATGTATAAGTTTACTTCATTTTTATCAAAGCCCAGAGGCGACTGCTTGAATCCAAATCCCTCGCTTGAGGAATTTTTTTCCTGCTGGTTCTTGTTCTGCTTTGAGTCTGCCATAGTATAGAATACCTCCATCGTAATTCAATTATAAATATTATAGCAAAAAAAGACGCAAATTTCAATAGTGATTATTGATAAATTTGCACAATCATTTTTGATAATTTCAAAGAAATGTATGTTTTGATGAAAAAGGGCTTGTTTTTTTTACAAAAATGTGTATAATATAATATGTATTACTGTACATTTAGTGTATGGAAAGGGGCAGGATATAAATGCACGATAAGACAATGACATTTTCCGTTAAGGACGAACGAGATAACGAGATGAAGGAAATCCTCACAACGGTGTATCAGGCTTTGAACGAAAAGGGATATAACCCGATAAATCAGCTTGTCGGATACATTCTTTCCGAGGATCCGACCTACATAACTACTTATAACAACGCACGCAGCCTTATCCGCCGCATTGACCGCGACGAGCTTTTACAGGCGCTTGTAAAAAATTATCTCGGAACCGAATAATTCGGAAACAGCGCTCCCCGCAGCACTTAGCTGCGGGGAGTTTTTGTTTATATTATTACGATATTTCTGCCGCTTTCCTTTGCTTTATAGAGTTTTGCGTCTGCGTCCTCGATATTGCTTTCGATAGATTTTGACGGGTCGATCTCCGTTACGCCGAAGCTCATTGTGACCTTAATATCGAGGTCGTCAAAATGGCACACCGAAGCCATTACGAGCGTTCTGAGGCGTTCGGCGAAATCCGCTGCGCCCTTCATATCCGTATCGGGGAGGATAACGATAAATTCCTCGCCGCCCCAGCGGTATACGCCGTCGCAGATACGCGAATTTGCGCGGAATATTCCCGCAACGTGGCGAAGAACCGCGTCGCCCGCGTTGTGTCCGTAGGTGTCGTTGACTTTTTTGAAGAAGT
>USOZ01000167.1 GCA_900556525.1 uncultured Oscillospiraceae bacterium
TTCTCGTGGCTTCTCTGCGTCTGCCGCTTCACGAGCTCGCGCTCGGCGGAACGGCTGTAGGAACAGGACTTAACGCGCCCGCAGGATTTTCCGAGCTTGTTGCCAAGAAGGTTGCCGAACTTACAGGCAAACCGTTTGTAACGGCTTTCAATAAGTTCCACGCGCTTACATCTAAAGACGAAATCGTTTTTGCTCACGGTGCTATAAAAGCTACCGCCTGTGACATGATGAAAATTGCTAACGACGTTCGCTGGCTCGCAAGCGGTCCGCGTGACGGTCTCGGTGAAATTCACATTCCCGAAAACGAGCCCGGCTCTTCTATCATGCCCGGCAAGGTAAATCCCACGCAGTGCGAAGCGGTTACAATGGTTGCCGTTCAGGTAATGGGAAATGATGTTGCTGTTGGAATGGCTGCTTCTCAGGGTAATTTTGAACTTAATGTGTTCATGCCCGTGACAATATACAATTTCTTGCAGTCTGCACGTCTTCTTGCTGAAGCAATCGTTTCGTTCAACAATAACTGTGCTGTCGGAATTACTGCTAACCGCGACAAAATGCACCATAATCTTCACAATTCTCTTATGCTCGTTACGGCTCTCAATCCTTACATAGGCTATGAGAATGCCGCTAAGACAGCTAAAAAGGCTTATAAGGACAACATTTCCTTAAAGGAAGCGTGCGTTGAGCTTGGTTTCCTTACAGCAGAGAAGTTCGATGAAGTTTTCCATCCCGAACAGATGGTTTAATCCCAGCGAAAGGAATGGTCAGAAAAATGAAAGTCAGCTATTTTCCCGGCTGTACTCTCCGAACCAAGGCTAAGGATCTTGATTTTTACGCGCGTAAATGTGCTGAGATTTTAGGCATTGAAATGTGTGAAATCAAGAACTGGCAGTGCTGTGGCGGTGTTTTTGTAAGTGCAAAGGACGAGGTAGCTTCCAAGCTGCCGAGCGTCCGCGCTCTTGCTGCCGCAAGAGATGAAGCGCAGCCTCTTGTTACGGTGTGTTCAGCCTGTCATAATGTAATAAAGCAGACAAACCATGCCATGCGTACCGACGAACAGTTTGCCTCAAAAGCGAATATCTACATGGCGCAGGACAAAAATCCGACCGAGCCGTATCACGGCGAGACAGAGGTTTATCACTACCTTGAAATGCTCCGCGATATTGTCGGATTTGATAAGATAAAGGAAGCGGTCGTAAAGCCGCTTACGGGTAAGAAAGTTGCGGCTTATTATGGCTGTATGCTGCTTCGTCCCGGAAAGGTAATGAATTTCGACGATGTTGAAAATCCCCGCATAATGGAGGATTTTATTGCTGCGCTTGGAGCAGAACCTGTTGTTTATGCACAGAGAAATGAGTGCTGCGGCGGTTATATCGCTCTTGAAGACGCCGCTTCAGCTAAGAAAAAGTCGAACGCGGTAAGCGAAAGTGCGGCTAAAAACGGCGCTGAAATTATCGTTACAGCCTGTCCGCTTTGCAAGTACAATCTTGTAAAAAATGGCAGTGAAATCCCCGTAGTATACTTTACCGAGCTGCTCGCAGAAGCACTTGGTGTTAAGGAGGATACTCATGCAGAATAAAACCGAACGTCAGAAGGAGCAGATACTTCGCATGAGCGGCGTAAATCCGCTTAAATGTATGCGCTGTGGAAAGTGCTCCGGCACATGTCCTTCTTACGATGAAATGGAATATCATCCTCATCAGTTTGTTTACATGGTTGAAACGGGCGACATTGAAAGCCTTATGAAATCGGATTCGATATATAAGTGTCTTTCATGCTTTGCCTGCGTTGACCGCTGTCCCAGAGGTGTTGAGCCTGCAAAACTGGTTGAGGCTATCAGACTCACGGTTATTCGCCAAAAAGGCGCGAATCACCTCACGGCGAATGATATTCCCGAGCTTATCGACGAAGATATGCCTCAGCAGGCAATCATGAGCGCTATGCGCAAATATTCTAAGTAAGAAAGGAGAAACAGACCATGCAAAGAATTGGAGTATTTGTCTGCCACTGCGGTACTAACATCGCCGGAACGGTAGATGTTAAAACAGTTGCGGAGACTCTCGGAAAAGAGCCGGGTGTTGTTTTCTCCACAGATTATCAGTATATGTGTTCTCAGGCGGGGCAGAACATGATAAAGGAAGCTGTTGCCGAGCATAAGCTTACGGGAATAGTTGTATGTTCATGTTCACCGCGTATGCACGAAGCGACATTCCGCAAAACGGCTGCTGCTGCTGGGCTTAACCCTTATATGGTCGAAATTGCCAATATTCGTGAACAGTGTTCATGGGTACATAAGGATATGCCTATAGGAACCGAAAAGGCGATCATTCTAGGAAAGGCTGCCGTAGCGAAAGTTAATCTTAACGCTCCGCTTACACCGGGCGAAAGCCCTGTTACAAAGCGTGCGCTTGTAATCGGCGGCGGTATTGCCGGAATCCAAACCGCGCTCGACATTGCGGACGCAGGTTTCCCGGTAGATATTGTTGAAACAAAGCCCACTATCGGTGGAAAGATGGCTCAGCTTGACAAGACTTTCCCTACGCTCGACTGCGCGGCTTGTATTCTTACGCCTAAAATGGTTGACGTTGCTCAGAATGAAAAAATCCGCATTTTCTCTTATTCGGAAGTAACTGCCGTTAAGGGATTTGTTGGAAATTTTGACGTTACGATAAAGCGTAAGGCTAGATATGTTAAGGAGGACATTTGCACAGGCTGCGGTCTTTGCACTGAAAAATGTCCTCAGAAAAAAGTTCCTAATGAATTCAACCTCGGTATGGATAACCGCAGAGCGATTTATATTCCGTTTGCTCAGGCAGTTCCGAAGGTTGCTACTATTGACCCGAATTACTGTACAATGCTTAAAACAGGCAAATGCGGAGTCTGCTCGAAGGTTTGCTCAGCGGGGGCGATCGACTATAACGCGAAAGACGAATTTGTTGAAGAAAAGTATGGTGCGATCGTTGTTGCAACAGGCTTTAATCCAATTTCGATGGAAAAATTCGACGAATTTGCTTACTCAGCTTCAAAAGACGTCATCACTTCGCTTGAACTTGAGCGTTTGATGAATGCGGCAGGGCCTACCGGAGGCACTCTGCTTCGTCCCTCCGACGGCGAACATCCTCACACGATCGTTTTTGTTCAGTGCGTTGGTTCACGCTGCTCGGCTTGTGCCGAAAAGGGCAAGGAGTACTGCTCGAAGATATGCTGTATGTATACCGCAAAGCACGCTATGCTTATCCGCGATAAATATCCCGATACAGATGTTTATGTATTTTACATTGACGTTCGTACACCGGGTAAGAACTTCGACGAGTTTTATCGCCGTGCCGTTGAAGAATATGGTGTTCACTATATAAAGGGTATGGTCGGAAAGGTTTCGCCCGAAGACGGAAAGCTGAAAGTTCAGGCTTCCGATCTTATCTACGGAAAACAGCTTCATATTGACGCCGATCTCGTTGTTCTTGCCGCTGCGATCGAGCCTGACAAGTCTGCAAGACCTCTTGCAACAATGCTCACCGCAAGCATGGATACAAACGACTTCTTTACCGAAGCTCACCCGAAGCTTCGTCCTGTAGAAAGTCCGACGGCAGGCGTGTTCCTTTCTGGAACCTGCCAGGGTCCGAAGGATATTCCCGAAACTGTATCTCAGGCTGGCGCTGCCGCTTCAAAGGTAATCGGACTTCTCTGTAAGGATAAGCTGACAGGTAACCCGTGCGTCGCACATTCCGACGAAATGATGTGTAACGGCTGCTCGACTTGCGAAAAAGTTTGTCCGTATGGAGCAATTTCGTATATCGACAAGGAATTCAGAATGCCCGACAGAACAACAAAAGTTCGTCGCGTAGCTTCTGTAAATGAAGCCGTTTGTCAGGGCTGCGGTGCTTGTACGGTAGCTTGTATGTCCGGCGCTATGGATCTGCGCGGCTTCACAAGCAAACAAATTATGGCGGAGGTAGACGCAATATGCAAGTAAATGATTATAAGCCGCTTATTGTGGCATTCTGCTGTAACTGGTGTTCGTATGCCGGCGCCGATCTCGCAGGAAACAACAGACTTAATTATCCGGCAGACGTAAAGATTATCCGTGTGCCTTGCTCCTGTCGAGTAAACCCGATGTTTATTCTCCGTGCTTTCCAGCGCGGTGCTGACGGTGTTATTATCTGCGGCTGCCACCCCGGCGACTGTCATTACACTTCGGGCAACTATTACACCCGCCGCCGTATGGCACTGCTGTTTTCGATGCTTGATTATCTCGGAATCGAAAAAGAGCGCACCCGTGTTGAATGGGTATCTGCTGCGGAGGGTGCAAAGTTCGCCGCAACCATGAACGATTTTGCCGAAAAGGTCGCGTCCCTCGGTGAAAACAAAAGATTGGAGGATTTGAGATGCAAGAAATAAAACGCAAAGCGCTCATATCGAAAGCCTCCGAGCTGCTTAAAAACGGCACTGTCGACCGTGTGTTCGGCTGGCGTCGCGGCGAGTTTGACTACGATATTACTCCCGCCAAATGTCTTTTCGCCGTCGTAAAGAGTTTCGGTAATGATATTATCGCCGTCCTCACGCACAGCCGAAATGCCGTCGCACTCTGCCTTGACCTTTGAAATATCAATCATTCCGCCGCACTCAATGCCGACGGCATACACCTTTTCTCTGTCAAAGCGGTGTTCGGTGAGAAGCTGATTAAAACTGTAGGTATCGCAGGGCTTAAGGAAAACAAGAACCTTTTTTTCGCTCTTTCCCGTTTCTTTTACAAGATATTTTGAGAAATTCGCGCCGCACATCGAGTTCCATACAAAGTCTTTTTCAAGTT
>USOZ01000168.1 GCA_900556525.1 uncultured Oscillospiraceae bacterium
TTTTATTTGAAAGGAAATATTCACATGGCTAAAGTTGTAAAATTCGGCGGAAGCTCCCTCGCGGACGCAAACCAGTTCCGAAAGGTTGCCGATATTATCAGAAGCGATAAGGAGCGCAGATATGTCGTTCCGAGCGCGCCCGGAAAGCGTTTTTCCGACGATACAAAGGTAACCGATATGCTTTACACCTGCTATGACGAGGTCTGCGCGGGGAAGAATGCGATCGCGTCGTTTATGCCCATTGCCGACCGATTCAACGGTATTATACAGGACCTTGGGCTTACGATTTCGCTTGACGACGAATTTGAAACTATCATAGAAAACTTCCGCAAAAAGGCGGGGCGCGACTATGCTGCTTCGCGCGGAGAATATCTTAACGGCATAATCCTCGCGAATTACCTCGGATTTCAGTTCATAGACGCGGCGAAGGGCATTTTCTTCACCAGCAAGGGCGAATTTGACGCGGAGCTTACCGACGCTTCGCTCGCTTCGATTCTCGAGGGCTACCCGAACGCCGTTATCCCCGGATTTTACGGTTCACGCCCCGACGGAACGATACAGATATTCTCCGCGCGAAGCAGCATAGTCGGAGGAAGCGACTTCACCGGTTCGGTTGTCGCGAGAGCGATAAAAGCTGAACTTTATGAAAACTGGACGGACGTTCCCGGATTTGCTATCGCCGACCCGAGAATCGTTAAAAATCCGCAGTTCATCGACGTTATCACCTACCGCGAGCTGCGCGAGCTTTCCTATATGGGCGCAGGCGTGCTTCATCAGGACGCGATCTTCCCCGTAAGAAACGCGAAGATACCGATAAATATTAAGAATACGAACGACCCCTCCGCAAAGGGAACGATGATAGTTCCCACAGCGCCCGAGGGCAAGAACGAGCATATCATCACAGGTATCGCGGGCAAGAAGCATTTCAGCGCGGTGTGCCTCGAAAAGGACGAAATGAACGGCGAAATCGGCTTCCTGCGCCGTATCCTTACCCTTATGGACAACGAGGGCATCAATTTTGAGCATATCCCGACGGGAATCGACACAATGAACATCGTCGTAAACAGCGACGAACTTGCCGACCACCCGAATTTTGTCGAGCGTGTAAAGCAGGTCGCAAACCCGAACCATATCGAAATTGAAAACAATCTCGCGCTTATCGCGGTCGTAGGACGCGGAATGAAGGCGACAAAGGGTACTGCTACGCGCATATTCGCGGCGCTCTCGCACGCAAATATCAATATAAAGATGATCGACCAGGGCTCTTCCGAGCTTAATATAATCATTGGTATCGACGAAGCGGACTTTGAAGAGGCTATTCGCGTTATCTACAATATGTTCTTGTTACAGGAGTAATAAATGAAAGTCGAAAACGTCAGAGTTTATGATATGGAGGAGTGCTTCCGCGCAAGCAAGTACCCCATGGCGGTCGATACCGAGGCTGTGAACGGCGACATTACCGAAAGAATAGTGTCGCTCGCGCAGACGCCCAAGGGCGAGGGTCACGACCAGTTCATGACGGGTATTCGCGTCGCGTTCGACCTCACTTTCACGGTAAAGGCATGGACCGAGGCGGAGCGCTATCGCTTCCTCGAATTTGTTTCAAGCCAGTCAACAATGCACCGTATCGCGAAATTCGACCTGTCGAAGCAGTACAATAAGTATGTTGACCCGCGCATGATAGAAATAATGAACGAGCTTAAAGACCGCTATAACGAAACGCAGGATAAAGAAGACTATCTGCGTCTGCTTTATTCAAACCCGTGCGGATTTGAGCTTACCGCAAGGCTTACGACCAACTACCGCTGCTTAAAAACGATCTATTCGCAGCGGAAAAATCACCGTCTGCCCGAATGGCGCGAATTCTGCGCATGGATAGAAACGCTTCCTTACGCCAAGGAGCTTATCACAGGCGGGAAATAAACGATTTATAAAGGAGAGGTAAAACAATGAAATTCACAAGATTTATCGCAGCGGCAATGTCTGCGGCAATTATCGCCTCTGCGGCGCTTCCCTGCACGGCTTACGCGGAACAGACCGTTATCGTGAGTGCGGAATATGAAGCGACAATGCCCAAGTGGGACGGCGAAAGCGCGCTTAAATCCGGTAAGAAATATTCCGTTTCAAAGGACATCACCATAACAAAAGATACGGTAATTCCCGCGAAAACGACCCTCACGGTAAAGAAAGGCTATAAGCTCGTTGTCGCAAAGGGCGCAACGCTCACCGTAAAGGGGAAGCTCGTCGTCGGAGAGGGCGCGACCCTTACCGTAAACGGCGGACTTACCTTGAACAAGAACAAAACGCTTGATTGCAGCGGAAAAATGAAGCTCGGGAAAAATTCGACCGTTAAGATCAACGGCAGATTTACCCTCAGAAAAGATGGTTCGCTTTCGGGAACTCCGAAGAAGATAACTGCGGGCGCGGATTCCGTAATAAAGCTCTACGGCGAGAACAGCTGCACAAAGCTCGATAAGGCTATTGAAGCCGTTCAGGAGGAGATACGCGCGGTTTCGAGCGGCAAGCTGACCGACGCTCAGGCGAAAAAGAAGTCGCTGGCGCTTTATCAGAAGTTCCTGAAGTATATGTTTGTCGAAAAAGAGCCTGTTTACGCCTGCAAGATCGCTTATACTGACAAGGTGTGGAAAAACGTGCTTGATGAGAGCAAGTTTGAGAAATTCGGCGGAATAGAGGCGTTCGCGCGCGATTATTCCATTTCGCTGACGAATACGCTGCTTAAATCATATTCGGGCGGACGGCTTGAAAAAGCGGACGAGATCGAGTCGATCGAACTTACGTTCAATGAATTTACCGAATGTTTCAATTATATTTCCAACGACCTCCACAAGGAGCTGAAAGATAATATCGGCGATGTTGAAAACCTCTGGATCGCGGACGCGACCATGAAATTCAACCTCAAAAACGGAAAATCGCTCACCGCGAAACATTATTACATTTCGTTTACCTGCCTCGACGGACAGATGTATGTTGCGACGGAAAATTTAAGCGAAATAGTTTTTGAATAATTTTTTCAAAAAAGGTATTGACAAATGCGCTCGGGTGTGGTAATATAAAACCAACCCAAATGGTAGGGAATCAGAAAGGAGCGCATTGTCATGAAAAACACCCTTGTTTTTAACTGCATGATGAAAGAAATGTGGCGCGGCATGATGTGTATGACCGAATCGCCTTTACTGCGTTGCGCTCTGAATAAAAAGCAGCCGCGGGACTGACCCGCCTAAACACGCTTTTAACCCGGAGCTTCGCACAGCGCCGGGTTATTATATTTTGCAGGAATGCAGAAAATACGGAAGGGAATGTCATGAAGAACTATTTTGAACAGCTCGTAAGGGCAAACTTCAGGAACGGACGAATGTGCCGCGCCTGTCGAAAATGAACAAAAGAACACGAAAACAAACAAAGGGAAGTGCTGAATAAATCGCGGCACGCATTTTGCTTGCATATTTTCCGTAATCTTGCACGAAAACTCCTTGAAATACATCAAGTATTCCTGCGTCGTTTTCATACAATCACTGGGGGCGGCTTCCGCCTATGAAAAATCTGTCTGCGCAATCTGCATACCCGATTTAATCAGCGCTTCCCAAGAAAAGAAAGGTTGACAAAAACATGAAAAAAATTATTTCCGCAGTACTTACCGCAGCTCTCGCGCTTGGCGCATTAGCAGGCTGCTCTTCCTCAAAGAACATCGTTATCGGCGTTCCGAACGACACTACAAACGAAGCCCGCGCGCTTCTCCTGCTCCAGGAAAACGGCTACATTACGCTCAAGGACGGCGCAGGCATTACCGCTACGGTAAACGACATTGCAGAAAATCCCTATAATATCGAATTTAAGGAAGTTGAAGCCGCTCAGCTCCCCAACGTTCTCCAGGACGTTGACTACGCAATAATCAACTCCAACTACGCTATCGCGGCTAACCTCAATCCCGTAAAGGATTCGCTCCTTATCGAGAACTCCGCTTCCGCTTACGGCAACATTCTCGCAGTTAAGGAAGGCAACGAAAACACCGACAAGATAAAGGCGCTCAAGGCTGCTCTCGAAAGCCAGAAAGTCACCGATTTCATTACCGAAAAGTACGACGGCGCAGTTATAAGCGTTATTGAAAACCCCGGCGACGGCTTCGATTCAAGCGTTGACTATGACGCACTTGCGGGAACGACCATTACTATCGCAGCAACCCCCGCTCCTCACGCCGAGATCCTTGAACTTGTAAAGGAAATCCTCGCTGAAAAGAACGTTACCCTCGACGTAAAGGAATTTACCGACTATGTTCAGCCGAACATGGTAGTTGAAAGCGGCGAGATCGACGCGAACTATTTCCAGCACGTTCCCTATCTTGACGACTTCAACGCAGAAAACAACACGCACCTCGTTTCCGCGCTCGTTGTACACGTTGAGCCGATGGGTCTTTACGGCGGCAAGCAGACAAGCCTTGACGCAATAAAGAAGTAAGATAAATACAAAAAAATGCCTGCATAGTTCCGGCGGGCGGCGTCCTCCGGAATATGCGGGCAATATTCTTTAAAAGGAATGATTTTGAAAAATGATTGAAATTCAGAACCTGTCGAAAACGTTCTCGACCTCCGACGGAAAGGTCGAAGCGCTGAAAGACATATCGCTTACCATTCCCGACGGCTCTATTTACGGGATTATCGGCATGAGCGGCGCGGGAAAAAGTACGCTCGTCCGCACAATAAATATGCTCGAACGCCCGACAAGCGGCAGAGTTGTTATTGACGGGATCGATATGGGGCAGCTCTCCGACGCGCAG
>USOZ01000169.1 GCA_900556525.1 uncultured Oscillospiraceae bacterium
CATCAGCACCGCACCCGCGGCGAGAAGAAGCACTCCGCCGCCGTGTTCAGCGAGTGAGTTTCTTCAAAAAGGTAGTGCATGGTTTCTCCTTTATTTCTTTGAAAAATAGTTTTTTACAATTTTTTGTGCAGATATATTATATCATACTTTTTTTGAAAATGCTATACTTTATATAAAATAAATCGGGAGAAAAATCAATGGAAAAACGTATTTTTATCTGTCAGGCGGGGTATCGCCCGGCAGGTGTCAAAAAAGCTGTTCTTAATTTTAAAGCCGATGAATTTTCGGTAGTGAGCGCCGACGGAAGTGTGCAGCGAGAGCTTCCGCGCCGCCGCAGGCGATATGATACTGTTCCACCCGAAAGCCGTCCACTCCATATACGCCCCCGAAGGTACGCCGCCCGAATATGCCGTGATAAAACTGGATATAAGCCGCATGAACATGACCGCCGATTATATTCCGAAGCTCCGCAGTATTTTCCGCGCGGCAGAGAAAAAAGGTATGAATATATTTTTTACCGCCGAACAGACCCGCCATATGTGCGCAGGAGAAATAATGGAACGCTGCATTGACGAAATGAAAAGCCGCCGTTACGGATTTGACCTAGTTGTCCGCTCGGAACTTTGCCGCCTGCTGATAAATATTCTGCGCTGCTGGCAGGAACAGGGCTTCACCGTTGACAGCGAGGTTTTCGCCGAGGACAGCCGCTACGACATATACAACATAACCGAATTTATCGACGAAAACATGAGCCGCGGAGTAAAGGTCGCCGAGGTCGCGGAGCTTTGCGGAATGAGCTATTCATATTTTGCGAAAACATTCCTCTCCGTCTACGGAAAAAGCTGTAAGGAATACATGGAGGAAATGCGCGTTTTTAAGGCGGAGGAGCTGCTCGCTTTCACAAATTTCGACCTTAGCTATATCAGTCAGGAAACGGGTTTTTCCGATTGCAGCCACATGATAAAGAGCTTCCGCGCGCGCCGAGGGATAACCCCGAAGCAATTTCGCATGAAGCACAAAAGCCTCGGCAATAAGCCGTTATAATATAAACCGAAAGGCAGGATTTTTTATGATAGTTTTAGCAAGCGCTTCACCGCGCCGCCGCGATCTTCTTACTCTGGTTTCTCCCGGCTTCTGGATAGTCCCCGCAAAAGGTGAGGAACAGGCTGACCCCGCGCTTTCCCCCGCCGATTATGTTCAGTCGCTCGCCAAGGACAAGGCTGAAGAGGTCGCGGTTATGTTCCCCGACGAAACCGTTATCGGAGCAGACACAGTCGTTTCGATCGACGGCGAAATTCTCGGAAAACCGCATGACGAAGCCGACGCATGGCGTATGCTGGAGCTTCTCTCGGGAAGAACTCACAGCGTTTTCACGGGCGTTGCGGTAATTTCCAACGGAAAGCTGACCACATTCGCCGAAGAGACCCGCGTCACCTTCTTCCCTCTCGACGACCGAGAAATTGCACGATATATCGCTGCGGGCGAACCTTTCGACAAGGCGGGCGCATACGGGATACAGGGTGCGGGAGCGCTTCTCGTAAAAGGGATAGAAGGCGATTATTACAATGTCATGGGGCTTCCCGCAGGCAGGCTTTACCGTCTCCTCAAATCGCTCAATATCGTCTGATTACACAATCCCGTCACATTTGTCGTAGATAATATACAAAAAAATACTGATTTGTTGTTGATTTTCTACTACAAAGTCCGTTTTTTTAGCTTCAAAAAGTTGCAATCCAACGTGAAATATGTTATAATAGTATGCTGATACTATTATATGGCAAAAATTCGGGGTGTTTATGAGAATTATCGGGATCGACCCGGGGTACGCGATAGTCGGCTTCGGTGTTCTTGAATATAATAAGGCGCGCTTTTCGGTCGTGGAATACGGCGCGGTGACAACGCCGGCAGACATGGACTTCAATCAGCGGCTCTGCGAGATCTACAGCGACCTCTGCTACATTTTCGACAAGTACAAGCCCGATTTTCTTTCGATCGAGCGGCTCTATTTCACAAGCAACCAGAAAACCGCGATCGCAGTCGCACAGGCTCGCGGAGTAACTCTCCTAGCCGCAAAACAGCGCGGCATCGAGATATTCGAGTACACCCCGCTTCAGGTAAAGCAGTCTGTAACGGGCTATGGGAAAGCCGTGAAAAAGCAGGTTCAGGAAATGACGAAGCGAATTCTCGACCTTGACGAAATACCGAAGCCCGACGATACCGCAGATGCGCTCGCAATGGCGATATGCCACGCGCACAGCTACAATTCACGCCTTTGCGGATTAAACTGACGCTTTGGGGACTAAACCGACATAAGGGGGAAGAAAAATGAAAAAGCCCGAAACGCCGTCGATAATGGCGGTGTCTATTGCCGCTTTTATCTGCAATATAATTCTGGTAAGCGTTTTCTGTCTGTACTACGGAAACCCAGCAAACGCCAATATAACCAAAATCGAAATCATGATTTTCGTCGTGCTCGCCTTGATATTCATTATCACGCCCGTTGCCATGAAAATCAACGCATATAATGTTTATTTCAATCCACCTCAGGGCTTCAGTGCGAGCTACGCGATACGCGAGTACAAGCTCAGCGGTTGGATAAAGGGCAAATATCTGTTTCTCGACGCTATTTTCAACCGCGTGAACGGCGATTTTGCAATGGCTGCGTACAAATATGAAAAATGCCTTAAAATCGCGAAAGATAAGCGGCTTCGTCTCGCCTGCTACACCGATATGGCGCGCTATATGTCCAGGACGATCAACCTTTTGCCTTATCTTATGGACGCTTCGCGGGAATTCCCCGAGGAAACGGAGTTTGTAAGCGCAGTTTCGCGGTATTTCGTGTGGTGTCCGACCGCCGACCCGCAGGAGGGCGAAAAATGGTTTCGCGAGGTCATTGAGAACAATCCCAATTCCGAAGCCGTTTCAGCCGCTTATACTTTTTTCGGCTGTCGGACAATGTACAGCGGAAAATATGAAGAAGCGCTCGGGTATTTCCTTAAAGCGAAGGAACTGAACAACGCTCCGCCCTCATATCTGATACTTGACATTGCGGTCTGCTACGCCTGTCTGGGGGATTTCGACAAAGCCCGCGAATACGGCGTTATCACTGCGGCAATGGTTGACGATAAAGAGGAAATAGACTATATCCGCGAAAAGCTGGACTATATTTTTAAGGCGAAAACCAACGAAGTAAATCCCGAAACCGAAAAGCTGGTTGCGGAGCTTGCGCGGCGGGAATCGGGGCGCGAAACCGAAACTCTCGACAAATACCGCAGCAATCGACCCACGGAGGAAACTACATGATATACAGCGTTCACGGCAAGGTCGTTCACATGGAACAGAACCTTGCGGTAATAGAATGTGCGGGCGTAGGCTACGGCTGCCGCACAACAGCATACACCCTCTCGCAGCTTGCGATAGGCGAGGAAACAACTTTGCTCACCTGCATGAATGTCCGCGAGGACGCGGTAGAGCTGTTCGGCTTCTGCGACAGTGCCGAGCTGAACTGCTTTAAAATGCTTCTCTCGGTGAACGGCGTAGGACCCAAAGCCGCACTTTCGATACTCTCCGACCTCTCGCCGCAGGGCTTCGCGCTTTGCGTTGCGGGCGGCGACAGCAAGGTTCTCACGCGCTCGCCGGGTATCGGCAAAAAAATTGCCGACCGAATTATTCTCGAACTTAAAGACAAGCTCGCGAAACAAAGCGAAAATATCCCCGCAGAGAGCTACGCCGAACTTTCACAGGTCGGTACTGCGGTGGGAAACAACGTTTCAGAAGCCGTTTCGGCGCTTGTCGTACTGGGCTTTTCAAGCGTTCAGGCGCAGAAAGCCGTTGCGGGACTTTCGCCCGACCTTTCCGTTTCGGACATGGTCAAGGAAGGTCTGAAGCGGCTCAGCAGCATTTAACGAAAGGATATTTTTATTTTGATCGAAACAAATTCAGACGCTCCGCGTCACGAACGCATAGTCGAACCGGAATTTTCTCCCGAGGACGTGGACTTGGAATATAATCTCCGACCGAAAATGCTGTCCGAATATATCGGTCAGGACAAGGTCAAGGAGAACATGAAAATTTATATCGAAGCGGCAAAGGCGCGCGGCGAAAGCCTAGACCATGTGCTGCTCTACGGACCGCCGGGGCTTGGGAAAACCACCCTCGCGGGAATTATTGCTAATGAAATGGGCGTAAATATTAAGATAACGTCGGGTCCCGCTATAGAAAAGCCGGGCGACCTCGCCGCTCTGCTCACAAATCTGAAAGACGGCGACGTGCTTTTTATCGACGAAATACACCGCCTTTCGCGGCAGGTCGAGGAAGTTCTCTACCCAGCTATGGAGGACTATGTTCTTGACATTATCATCGGAAAAGGTCCGTCCGCGCAGTCGATACGAATTGATCTTCCGCACTTCACCCTCGTTGGCGCAACGACCCGCGCGGGACAGCTCACGGGACCTCTGCGCGACCGCTTCGGCGTTATTCTCCGCCTCGAGATGTATACCACCGAGCAGCTCTCGCAGATAGTCACGCGCTCCGCCGGCATACTCGGTATAGAGATGGATCCGAGCGGCTCGGTTGAAATAGCCTCTCGCTCGCGCGGCACTCCGCGAATCGCAAACAGATTTTTAAAGCGCGTGCGCGACTTCGCCCAGGTCATGGGCGACGGCGTAATAACCCGCGAAACAGCTTCGATGGCGCTCGACCGCATGGAGGTCGATGCCCTCGGGCTTGATTCGATAGACAGACTTGTTCTTACCACCATGCTAAGAAACTACAACGGCGGCCCC
>USOZ01000170.1 GCA_900556525.1 uncultured Oscillospiraceae bacterium
AGCATAAGCGGCGCGGCTCGAGAGGCTTTGCGGCCGTCCGGTTATACACACGATTGAGGACGCCGAGCCTATCGGTCCGAAAAAAATGACCGACATAATGCTTGTGGCGAACTGCACCGGGAATACGCTCGCCAAGTTGGCGAATAGTATAACGGATAGCCCCGTGACAATGGCGGTAAAAAGCCATATACGAAATCAGAAGCCCGTTTTGCTCAATATTGCGACAAACGACGCGCTTGCAGGGTCGGCGAAGAACATTTTTTCGCTGATGAATTATAAGAATTATTACTTTGTGCCGATGGGGCAGGACGACTGCAAGGGTAAACCGATGTCGCTCATGGGCGATTTTTCGCTTATTCCGACAGCGCTTTCCGAAACGCTTGAACTGCGGCAGATGCAGCCCATTTTCAATCTTGGGTGAATGACAGAAAACCGACCTAGGAAGCGGGTCGGTTTTGCTTGGCATTGAAATAATGAACACATGGGCATATTGTATTTCCATAAAACAAAAACACCCCGCGCTGCCAAAAGCATCGGCGGGGTGTTCGCATATCATATTACTTTACGTTTGAGTTTATCTTTTCTTTAAGTTCTGCGACGATCGCACACACTCTGTCGGCGGTTTCCGCAGCAGCGGGCTTTTCCGAAAAGCTCTTGTCGCGCGCGCTTATTTCGCAGCAGCCATCCTTGAGGTTGCGGGGGCTTACGACAACTCTCACGGGAACTCCCAGCAGGTCTGCGTCGGAGAACATAACTCCCGCGCTTACCGCTCTGTCGTCGTAGATAACTTCAATTCCGCGCTTTGTAAGCGTTTCATAAAGCTCGTCCGCAGTTTTCTTTACCTCGGGGTCGTCCGCGCGTACTGCGCAGATATGAACTTCCCACGGAGCGATAGTTATAGGCCAGATAGGACCGAAATCGTCGTGCTTCGCTTCGCATACCGACGCGGCAAGTCTGCCTACGCCGATACCGTAGCAGCCCATTATCGGGTTGTGCGATTCGCCGTTTGCGTCGAGATAGGTCATGTTCATCGACTTTGTGTATTTTGTTCCAAGCTGGAAAATATTTCCGACTTCGATACCGCGCGAAATTGTTATAGAGTGCTTTCCGCAGCACGGACAAACTCCGCCCTCGGCAATTTTCGCAAAATCGTGATATTCGGCATTCGGAACGTCGCGGCTCATGTCAAGCCCCGTGAAGTGATATTCCTCCTTGTTTGCACCGCAGGAAAGATTGTTCGTGTTGAGCAGGGAATTGTCATAAAGAACGCGGCAGTTTTCGGGCAGCCCTACCGGTCCGATATATCCCGCGTGAAGTCCGCATTCTTCGGTTATTACAGCGGGGTGGATTTCAAATCCGAGAAAGTTGCGTACCTTAGTTTCGTTTACGTCGAGGTCGCCTCTGAGGAATATCACAATGTACGAATCGTCCTCGTTTTTCTGGTAAACGACCGCCTTGCAGCTTTTCTCAATAGGTGTTTTAAGAAAGTCGCAGATCTCCTCTATCGTGTGGATATTCGGCGTGTAAACCTCGGTAAGTTCGGCTGAAACTGCGTCGCGCTCGTTTTTCGTAATGCTTTCAGCAGCTTCCATATTAGCGCGGTAGCCACATTCGGGACAAATCGCTATCGTGTCCTCGCCGATAGGCGTGAGGAGCATGAATTCGTGTGAAATGCTGCCGCCCATCATACCCGAGTCGGACTTTACGGAAATAACCTCGGGAACGCCCGCTCTTGCGAAAATGTTTTCGTAAGCCTTGTGGCAGAGGTCGTAGTACTGTTCGAGATCTTCCTGAGAAGTGTGGAAAGAATACGCGTCTTTCATGGTGAATTCGCGAACGCGGATAAGACCGCCGCGCGGACGCGCTTCGTCACGGAATTTCGTCTGGATCTGATATATCATGAACGGATATTTCGTGTAGCCCTGTCCATATTCGCGGACGAGCTGAACAGCCGCCTCTTCGTGGGTCATGCCGAGAACGTGGGGAGCTTTGTTGCGGTCGGTGAAGCGGAGAAGCTCACTTCCGATGCTTTCATATCGTCCCGATTCCTGCCAGAGCGAAGCGGGCATTACAACGGGGAACTGAACCTCCTGACCGTCGATTTTGTCCATTTCGTCGCGGATTATCGCTTCAATTTTTTTGGTTATGCGGCGCAGGGGCATATAGGATGAGAAAATTCCGTTGGCAACGTATTTCATGTATCCGCCTCTGAGCATTATTGCGTGGCTGTCGATCTGACAGTCGGAGGGGCGCTCCTTAAAACGGTCGCCGACCAGCTTGTCAAGTTTCATAGTAAATACCTTTCCTTTCAAAAATAAAAAACGCCCCGAGAAAATCTCAGGGCGAACAAGGGGTTTATCCCCGATAGTCCGTGTTACCACCTAAGTTCGGAATGATCCGCACTCAAAGCTCTTTAACGGGAGCGGGCTGAATGTTTTTGATTTGCTCATAATTTCCATTACCTCCTGTAACGTAAGAAGTTACTATACATGTGCTTATTATAACTCTTTTGGAGGATTTTGTCAATGTTTTGCACGCAAACAAGTTCCTTTTTCCGAATAAATTTAAGCTCCGAGCCATTGACAACAGCGCAAAAAAGTGATATAATCCCGCCGTTTTCAAACCTTATGGCAGACAATTATCTTTACGGTGACGGCTGGACATGGGACGGTCAGACGCTGCATTTCTACGGCAGCCGCTCGTTTGACTTAAATTACATAAATTTTAACATAAAATCGACAAAAAACGGCGAAGCTGCGGTTATTGACATAGCAAGCTCAATAAGCGTCACGGGTTCTGCCGCGTTTGTTGACGCAGATGTTCCGCTTAAAATCTGCGGCGCGGGCAAAATAGATGCTACAAATACAAGCACATTATTCAGCGCACCTTCGATTGAATATGCGGGCGGCGCTATAATCTCAAGCAGCAATACAAGCATATTCGATTGCGACGAACTTACAATAACACAGGGTTATATTGAGGCGGCAAATTCCGTCTTCTTCGCGCAAAAAACTGAGCTAAAAAACAGCTATGTTGTTATCGACGGTTTCAAATCACGCAGGAATGAAAACCTCACTGTTAAAATTGACAGAAGCTATGTTGAAACGACCACGCTCCTTTCAGGAACATCATTGTATCCGCGTTCAACGCCGACATATACGCTTGTGGACAGCGTTCTGAGCAGCAAGGCTACAGTGGACGAGTTTTTCGCAAGCCGCAATCCCTATTTTGAATCCGTAAAGGATTCCGTTGTGTACCTGCCCGAACTGCAGAACATTGGCTGGCTGGGTACGGACGCGCTTTCTAAAGCGCCCGTTAATCGTAAGGTTACATCGGGCGGCTATGTGTTCTGTAATAAGGTGCTTACCGACGACGACAGAACCGGTAATACTGATTTGAACGGCAATACTGCGAGTGTTGGCACAGAACTTAGCGGCGTGTTTTTTGACTCTAATCAATCCTCCACAAGGGCGCTTAATTTAACAAACGTGAAACTAACAGGCGGTAATTTATTTATCTGCCCCAATAATCTTACTGCAAATACAAACGTGCAGGCGGAAAACGCTACTTTAGCCTTTGTATCAAACGGCTATAACAGGGACGTTGATTTATGCGGATACAGCAAGGCTTCTTTCAAATCCTGTACGATTGCAAGCACAAACGACAACACGGCAGAATGCCACATCAGCATTGACGCTCCGTATACGGATAATTGCTATATTTATTCAAACGCCGTCGGTCTTAACGATAACAGAAGCATTTACGTTTCCTGTGATTATAATATAAAAACTGAAAACAATTTTTACGCGCCGAACGGAAATATAAATATAAGACCCCAAGTTGATAACATATATGCAAACATATGCGCAAAGAAACTTAAGAATCTAGCGTATACTTTTGTCTTTCACGGCAATGTTTACGCCGATTCTCTTGTTTATTCCGAAGGGTGTGTTTTTGACGGCTCGGGAGGCTACGAGGTAAACATTAACAGCAGCGACAAAGGCGTTGAATTTGACAGTCCGCTTATTTACGTTCACGAAAAGAGCGGCTCTGACTGGGTTTACACAGGAATACAGCCCGACGCGAACGGCAACATAAAATACACAGGCACTAACGAAATATACGCAGGCAAAACGGTTCTCAACCCCATTGCAGGCAATGCCGTATTCAGCAACCTAGCGAATGTAAGCATGGGCAAGCCCGCAACAATCAAGGTGCCGCTCACCTACCCCTTTAAAAACGGCGCTCTGGATTTGGATATAAGCCTGCTTGATGAGGACGGCAATTATACCTTAAACTGGAGCGATATCGGAGTAGACCTTAAAATACCTAACACGGGCGGCGAGAAAGAACTCACGCTGAGCCTTGAAGCAAACAGCGGCGCTAAAGAAGGTACTTATTTCTTTTACCTCAACATCAACGGGCAGAATGTAAAAGCAGACAGCACTAGCGAGATATTTTTTAAAGTTAAAGTTGATTATGCAAAGGTAGGCTTTTATCACGAAGGAGATTATGATTACCCCGCAACGGACTGCTATACCGTATCTGCGGAATACAACGGTTCTCCTTTAGTAATGCAGGGCACGGGCGTAGACTCTTATTATCTTGTTCCGCTGGGAGAATCCTTTGATATTACGATCATACCGAATGACGGATATATGTTCGAGGATATAAGATATGGAACAGGTTCAGATTATTCAAATTGGAAGAAGATCGATATTTCGCCGAACGGTAAATATCATCTGGCTGCAAGCGGCGATGAAACCATATACTTGTT
>USOZ01000171.1 GCA_900556525.1 uncultured Oscillospiraceae bacterium
TTATAGCCGCCGAGACCGTACTGGAGGTAGTACATTGCGCCGCCCGACCATTCGCCCTGAGCGTTTTTGCGGCGGTAGTAGATACCGAGAACGTTTTCGGAGAAGTTCGTCATCATTCCGAAGAATGCCGCGAGCCACATCCAGAAAACCGCGCCGGGACCGCCTACGGCGATCGCTGCGGCAACGCCCGCGATATTACCTGTGCCGATAGTTGCGGCGAGGGCGGTACATAGAGCCTGGAACTGCGAAACCGAACCGTCGCCGTCTTTTTTGTGCGCCTTTTTGCTGAACATTCCGCCGATCGTGGCTGTCCACCAAGTCTTGAGGTGCGAGATCTGGAACACCTTTGTCAGTACCGTCATGAGGATACCCGTGCCGATAAGCAGAATAAGACCAACTTTGACCCAAACGAAGTCGTTGATCGCGTTGTTTACGCCAACGAGAGCGTCAAAAAAGCTCCCGCCGCCGTCGTTTGCAAGAACTTGCATAAAATCTTCCATTTTTTACCCCTTTACAGTTGTAAATTTAAAAATACAAATGCTATTATAACAGCATTTTCGCCATTTTTCAACACTTCTTGCAATGTCTGTATGATTGACCAATTCTGAAATTATTTTTTTGTAAAAATTCACAAAACCGGAGAAATTTTGAAGCGCATGAACAGCCTTTGTTGTATCCGAAGTGGAACAACCAAGGGGTTGAAAGAGCGTTGGAAACATGGTATAATAATACTAATTCCTAATCAATATATAGACGTTGTCTATATATTGATTAGAAATTAGTATTATGAGCATTTCTATCATATTCGTCATGGAGCGGTTCTCCGCTTCGGCAATTTTCTTGATCTTAGCATGGTCAGCGAGGTTCAGCCGCAGGGTGAATTGTGATTTTAATACGGGCATTCGGATTCTCCTTTTTTTCTTTGTGCAGTCACAATGATACCACTCTGCCGCCTTTTTGTATGGTGTCATATTGACACCGCATTTAAAGTGTGATATAATGAACAAAATATACCGCCCGAACAAAAGGAGTATGTAATGGAGTCAGAAAAGATATTGGAAATAACCGCAGAGAAATGCGGCGTAAGCACCGGGGAAGTGCGGAGCGGAATAGTTGCCGCGATAGATGCGGGCATGGAAAGTACGTCGCCCGAAGCCGCCGCTTTCTGGAAAAGCGTCCCGCGGCACGGTTAATACTAAGCACCAATAAAACCATAGATAAAAATTCTCATATAAACCATATTCCAAAGATTATTGTATAGTTTTAATTGGTGCTGAGTATAAAAACCTACGCCCGAAGAGTTGCTCGAATTTCTTACCGAAAAAATCTCACCCTGTTGATACGGGGTGAGATTTTCGCATTATTCAACCGATTTAAGCGCTTCTATCATATCGACGGTTTTAAGCCGCTTGTGCATGAACAATGTCACCATAACGGAAAAACCTACGGTAAGGGCGGCGGCGAGAAGATAGCTTCCGAGGTAGATATTCCGCCCGAACATTACAAAATCGACCTCCGCCGTTGTGATGACGAATTTCGCGAGGAACACGCCGAGAACAAGCCCGAAAGCTGTCCCGAGAAGCGTAAGCAGTATATTCTCGCGGAAAATATACGCGTCGACCTCCTTATCGAAGAAGCCGAGAACCTTGAGCGTTGCGATCTCGCGTATGCGTTCGGTTATATTGATATTCGTGAGGTTATACATTACTATAAACGCGAGCGCTCCCGCAGCAGCTATAATTACACAGATAACGTAATTCAGCGCGGTAAGCATATTCTGATATGTTCCCATGACCGTCGAGGAGAACGAGACCGCGAGAACTCCGTCCGTTTCGAGCAGCTTTTCGGCAAGCCCGTCCTCGCCCGCTTCGTCGAGGTCGTGAGTGAAATATATCGCGTTATATTCGGGTTCGGCGCCGAAAAGGTCGCGATAGGTCTGCTCGGTCATATAGACGTAGTGACCGGGATAGTTCTCGAACGCCGCAGTAAGCGTTACTTCGTGCTTCTGCGTGTCGGATTCGCTTATCGTAAGTGCGTCGCCGCTTTTAAGCCCGCCGAGCAGGAGAGAGGATTTCTCGTCAATATAAATATCGCCGTCTTTAAGGGAATACTCCTCGCCCGAGGTTCGGTCGCGCAGGGTCATAAAGTCCGAAAAACGCTCCGACTCCGACGGAACGGCGATATAAGCACTGACTTTTTTGCCGTCTGCGGAAATTGTCATCTGCTTCTGGTAGACCTTTACGCTTTCGCCCGTTTCGGCGAGAATATCATGCACGGTCTGTTCTGCTTCGGGGTATTTCTTTCCGTCGTAAACGGCGATTCCGTCATAGCGCTGGATGTCGCCGTACTGAATGCGGATTATGTCGTTTATGCTGTCGAAAAGGGCAAATCCCGTCAGCAGCAGGGCAGTGCAGCCCGCGATCCCGACAACGGACATGAACATTTTCCGCTTATATCTGAAAAGATTGCGCGCGGTGACCTTGTTGCTGAAATTGAACCGCTTCCAGATAAACGGTATCTTTTCGAGGAAAATGCGTTTTCCCATTTTAGGCGCTTTCGGGCGCATGAGCTGAGCCGCCTGTTCGGAAAGGGCGGAGCGGCAGGCGGAGAAAACCGTCGCCGTTATCGCGAAAAGGCTCACCGCTATGGAAATTATCGCCGTAGGGAAGTCTATCGGCAGGTAAAGTTCGGGCAGGTCGTACATCATGCCGTAGGCGGTAATGATAACGAACGGGAACAGCTTCATTCCTACGATCACGCCGAAAACCGCGCCCGAAAAGGTAGCCGCCGCGGCGTAGAACATATATTTCCAGATAATTTTTCCGTTTGAATAGCCGAGGGCTTTGAGCGTTCCTATCTGAACGCGCTGTTCTTCGACCATTCTCGTCATTGTCGTAAGGCAGACGAGAGCCGCGACAAGAATGAAGAAAACGGGGAAAACCGCCGCTATATTGTTGATCCTTTGGGCATTTTCACCGTATTCGGAATAGCCGGGGTTATCGTCACGCGTGAAAACGTACCATTCGGGCTTCTCGAGGTCGGCGATTTTCTTCTCTGCGTCGGCAAGTTCACGCTTCGCATCGCTTATTTTCTCGTCGGCTTCGGCTTTCCCGTCCTCAAGTTCCTTTTCGCCGTCGGCGTAGTCCGAAAGTCCCTTTTCATAGTCGGCTTTTCCGTCCTCAAGCTCCTGCTTTGCGTCGGCAAGCTCACGCTTTCCGTCCTCGAGCTTCTGCTTTGAGTCCTCGAGTTCTTTTTTTCCGTCGGCGTACTGCTGCTCCGCGTCGGCAAGCTCTTTTTCCGCGTCGGCGAATTTCGCCTCCGCCTCTTTTTTTCCGTCCGCAAGCTGCCGCTTTGCGTCGGCGAGCTGTTCCTTTGCTTCGTCGAGCTGCTTTTTCCCATCGTCTAGTTCCGCTTTCGCACTGTCGAGCTGCTCTTTCGCTTCGTTCAGCTTCTTTTCATTTTTGTCCAGTTCGGATTTGGCGGCGTTTATCTGCTCCTGAGCGGAAGCTATCTGCTGTTCGCCCGCGTCAAGCTGCTGTTTCGTCTCGTCCAGCTGAATTTTCGCCGCGTCGAGCTGTGCCTTTGCCTGCGTGTATGCCGAAAGTCCCGCGTCGTACTGCGCTTTAGCCTGAATGTACATGGGATTATCTTCGCCGACTGTTTGTGCGAGTTGGTCGAGTTGAGCCTTCGCCGCGTCAAGCTGTGTTTTCTGTTCATCAAGCAGGGCGGAGTTTTCATTATACGCCGCAAGCCCCGCTTCGTATTGTTCTTTTCCGTCCCGAAGCGCTATATAGCTGTTCGTGAACTCCTTATAAGCGGCGTTGTACTGCTCTTTTCCCTCGTCGAACTGTCTTTTTCCGTCCTCATATTCGGCGAGACCTTTTTCATATTCGGATTCGCCGTCTTTGAGCTTTTGTTCATTTTCGGCGATTTCCGCTTCGCCGTCCTTAATTTTCTGCTCGGCTTCGGCGGTCTGTTCGTCGTATTCCTTTTTCGCTTCGTCGAGGTCGGCATAGCCCTTGTCGATCTCCTCGCGCGCGTCGGCAAGCTCCTTTTCTCCGTCGGCTACTTGCTGTTCGCCGTCGGCAAGCTCCTTCTCTGCGTCGGCTATTTGCTGTTCGCCGTCCTCAATGTCCTTTTTTGCGTCGTCAAGCTGCTGCTTTGCGTCGGCAAGCTCCTTTTCGCCGTCGGCTATCTTATCGTTGGCTTCCTTTTCCGCGTCGGCAAGTTCTTTTTTCGCTTCGTCCAGCTTCTCGTCCGCCTCGGAAACAATATCGCTGTAACGTTCTTCCTCGCGCTCCGCCGCCGTTTTTTCGACAATTTCGGTCAATTCTCCAATACGGCTGTCATATTCGCTGTCGAAAGTGTACAATTCATCAAGAGCGGGAAAGCGAAGATACACTTCCGTATTGTATTCCACGCAAAAATTCTTCTCGGGAACAAAATAGACCGAAGAGATCGAACCGTTTCCGACGGTCGTGCTGCCGTAGCCCGTTTTGTCTATGTACATGGGCGATTTTACCGTTCCGACAATGGTGTATGTGTCGACGGAAAGCATATCGTCGGGCTTTTCGCCGTTTCCGTCGGTGAATGTGATGACCGTTCCGACGGGCAGCCGCCCTTTCATTCCGCTGTCGGAGGCGAGGCACTCGCTTTCGTTTTCGGGAAGAAAGAGCGCTTTAAGAGAGATAGGAAAAACAAAGAGCAGATTCCTGTCCATTTTCGGCATAGTGGCGATAGGCGTAGGCTTCTTTTCGGGAGTAAA
>USOZ01000172.1 GCA_900556525.1 uncultured Oscillospiraceae bacterium
TTGATCTCATCGCGATAGACAGCGGCGAAAATGCAGTCGACATTTCCGATTACGGAGTTGTTGTGGAAATGCGTTCAGACAGCCTTAGCCCCGAATATTCAGCCTTTCTCGATATGCTCCAAAAAACCGTCGGTATGTACAAATTCAATTTCGGCGAATATTACAGCGAAAGCCCCGTTTCCGCCGCGCCGGACTTTATCCCAACCGAAAACTGCAATGAATACGGCGTCGGCGACAACATTATAAACACGGTCTATATCAGCTATGACGAGCGCTACCGCAACGACGACGGAACGTGCGATACCGCGCTTCTCGCCGCCGACAGGCAGCGTATCGAAAGAGAATACGCGGCGGCGCTTTCCTCGATCAATGACGACATGAACGACGTTGAAAAAGCGCTCGCGCTCTACGATTATGTTATCGCGCTGATAAATTATCCCGACGATAGTGTTATAACCCAATACGAGGACGGATTTGCGCAGTATCCTCCCGAAAAATATACCGTTGCAAGCGCCCTGCTCGACAGGTCTGCGGTCTGCACGGCGTATGCCGCGCTTTATGCCGCCCTGCTGAACGACGTAGGCATTCCCGCGATAACGGTCGACAGCGGGGAGATAAGTCACTGCTGGACAATGCTTCATATTGACGGAGCGTGGTATCATGCCGACCCGACTTGGGACGACCCGAACTATATGTTCCCCGACGAAGCTACAGGTCTTTACCTGACCAAAAACTGGGATCATAACAACGACTGCTGGGACGAGGGCGCGGCGCGGCACGACTATTTTCTCAAAAGCGACAGCGAAATAACAGCGCTGGGACATTACGGCTGGGAAAATTATTCCAAGTTCAAGACCGCCGAAAATACGCCCTCTGCGGACGTTTCGGGCGCGTTTAAGGACAATTTCTTCTCGACCTATGACGTCCTCAACACCTCGCATTTCTGCTACATAAACGGAAAATGGTACTTCGCGGACGATATAAGCGGAAAAATTATCAGCGCAAGCTACGGCGATACCCCGTCGGATTTCGTTCCGATCGACCTGCCGCCCTATCTTTCGTCGGCGAAATACCTGTTCTCATACGGCGATTTTCTCTACGTCTGCAAAAGCGAAAATATCTACCGTGCAGATCCCGAAACGCTTGATATTGCCGCAATAATCGGCGCGCCCGAGGGCTGCGATTTTACCGAGATGTCGATAGTCTCCGATACGCTCCGCGCCGTCTGCGTGAACAATGAAACGCTCGAATTTACCGAAGCGGAATACCCCGCCGCCGAGCTTGCGGGAATGACCGACCTTTCCGCAGAAAATGTCACGGAAACCGCAGTAACGACCGCCGCACAGACCGAGCCGCCCGAAACTGAAACTCTCGAAACGGAAACTCCCGAACCTGCGGCAGTTTCACCCGACCGAGCAGCCATATCCAAAGAAAATATCGCCGTATGGCTGATAATCGGGGCAGGCGGCGCGGTGGCGGTAATACTCTCGATAATCGCTCTGAAAAGGAAGAAATAACATATGAAAATATCTGTTTTTTATCATCATATCGTCGAAGCTGCCGCGCAGAGCGGTCGTGAAATACGCGACGTTATACGCTATGCTCGTTCGCTAGGGATAAAGTGGGCAGAAATGGATTTTTCCGCGATTTCAGCCGCAGAAATGCTGAAAAGCGAGGGAATGGAAATTTCCTCCATCTACGCTTTTTACGATTTCGGGAACAACCCCGACGGCTCGGTCGGCTTCGGACATATCGACCGCGCGGCGGAGATCGGCTGCGAAAAAATCATGATAATCCCGGGGTTCTATTCCTCCGCGGACGGTGCCGTCCGCGAAAAAGAGCGCGAAAATATGCTCGCGGCAATGCGCGAGATGTGTGTGTATGCCCGTTCAAAGGGCATTGCTCCGACGATTGAGGACTTTGACGACAGCAAAAGCCCTATCGCGACCGCGCGGCAAATGCTATGGTTCGCGGAGCGAATACCCGAGCTGAAAATAACATTCGATACGGGGAATTTTATGTTCAGCGGCGAGGACGAACTGACCGCGTTCGGCTTGCTGAAAGACAGAATCGCTCACGTTCACTGCAAGGACCGCACTTTCTCAAAAAACAGCGGCGAACCGAAAGCAGCCGCAGACGGCAGGATAATGTATCCCGCGGCAGTCGGCTGCGGCGACATAAAAATGTCGGAAATTATTTCGGAGCTTGAAAGCGGCGGATACGGCGGGATTTACGTTATAGAGCATTTCGGCGCGGAAAATCAGCTTGAATATATGAAAAAATCCGCAGACTTCCTGCGGGAGTTCAGCGAGGTGCAATAATGATAAAAGTTACCGTATGGAACGAATTTGTTCACGAGCGCGAATACGAAGGGATAGCGAAAATCTACCCGAAAGGCATTCATGGCTGCATTGCCGATTTTCTCGGCGCGCAGGGTGATATAGAGGTGAAATGCGCGACTCTCGATATGGAAAATCAGGGCATAAGCGCGGAACTTCTCAAAAACACCGACGTGCTGATATGGTGGAGCCACGCGCGGCAGGATGAAATAACCGACGAAAGCGTTCGTCTTATACGCAAAAACGTGCTTATGGGAATGGGCTTTATCGGGCTTCACTCTGCGCATTTCAGCAAGCCGATGAAAGCGCTCCTCGGCACGAACATGACGCTTAAATGGCGCAACGACGACAGCGAAAAGCTCTGGTGTACCGCGCCGTATCACCCCATTGCGCAGGGCGTTCCGCCGTGTATCGAAATTCCGTCAGAGGAAATGTACGGCGAATTTTTCGATATACCGAGACCTGACGACGTGGTGTTTACGGGCTGGTTCAAAGGCGGCGAGGTGTTCAGAAGCGGCTGTACGTTCACGCGCGGAATGGGAAAAATATTCTACTTTCAGCCCGGTCACGAGGAATATCCCGTGTACCATATGCCCGAAATACAGAAAATAATCACAAACGCAGTGCGCTGGGCGGCGCCGCATACGCGGCTTGAAACGCCGCTAAGGTGCGAGAACAGCCCGCTGTAAAAAATAAGACCCGAAAGCTGCTTTCGGGTCGTTTTTGACTGCGTATTAAAAACAGTTCAGACGTTCCTCGGAACAGTATATTCCATTTCAACGTCCGCTTTTTCCGAGTGCCAGACGTCCTTTCTGTACGAGATTTCCACAAAACCGAATTTCTTGTACAAGTGAATTGCGGGTTTTAGCCCCGAAATAGTAATCAGGCATAATTTTTTCGCGCCATGGAAAACGGCGTAATCAATGCAGGCTTTCAGTACCGCCGAGCCTGCGCCCGTTCCCG
Source organism: uncultured Oscillospiraceae bacterium (assembly GCA_900556525.1). Classification (GTDB taxonomy): domain Bacteria; phylum Bacillota; class Clostridia; order Oscillospirales; family Ruminococcaceae; genus Ruminiclostridium_E. The sequence goes on from USOZ01000172.1 coordinate 3,303, forward strand.
TATATTGCCCCTCTGCCGCCAGCTTACACACTTCCCATACGTCATCGCCTAGCGGCTCTATCATGCAGGTAGCAAGCACTTTTTCATTTTCGACGGCGAAATATACCGTTGCGCCTTTTTCAATAAGCTCCTCTACATGATCCATTGAATATTGGTCATAAGACTCAATATAATAAAGCTTCGTGAGCCATTCCGTATTTAGGCGAACAAATTCGCTTTTATATTTCGGGTCATATTTTATAATCTGCATAACACGCTCCTAAGAATCAGCCGACTTGCGGCGAAGTTCAAACCGCTTACGATATACTCTGCGTATTTCTCAAAAGCCTGTTGTTGTACAGCTTATGTATTCCGCACTTCCAGCAAAGCAGCATTCCGACTATCGCGCCGACCGCCGCCTGCAATATCTGATACGGCAGCTTGAGCATGGCGTATTCGGGAGTGCTGTAGATAAACGCTCTGCCGAGGGAATATCCCACAACCATTATCACAGCGCCGACAGTTACGCCTATCCCCGACGAAAGAACGGGGTGTTTTTTCATGACATGGTGCGAAAAAAGTGAGATAACGACCGCCTGTAAGCCGTGGGTCACCAGCGAAACGAACATCGGCGTCGGATAGAAAAACAGGTCGCCGAGGAATGCACCAACGCCGCCTACCATGAACGCCGCGAGCGGGTCGAGCAGTATCGCCGCCGTGCATATCACAATGTCGTTCAGATAAAGGTGTCCGCCGGGAACGGGAACGCCGAAAGAGCTTAACGCAACGTTAAGCGCCATAAACATTGCGGTCGTGCATATCCATACCGTCAGGTTTCTTTTGTTCTCTTTTTCATTCATTTCAGTTGTCCTCCTTGCAATTTCTGCACTTACATGATATAATAAATTTGGTCAATGTAAAATAGTCAGAAACGGAGTAAATAATATAACCAGATGAAATATACAGTAGACAAATCCGCCCGACCCGTATATCTCCAGATATATAAGCACATCCGCGACGATATTATCGCGGGGATCTTTCCGTATAACACGAAGCTCCCGTCGAAGCGTGTGCTCGCAAATGAGGTCGGCGTAAGCACGATAACTATTGAACACGCTTACGCGCTTCTCTGCGACGAGGGATATGCCGAGGCGCGCGAAAGAAGCGGATATATCGTGATTTTCCGACAGTCGGACGGTTTTGCGGCGCCCTCGGCGGGTACAGCTGCACAGTTTCACCCGCATATCGCGGCGGCGGCTTATCCGGGCTTTTCGGTTTCAATTCTGAGCAAAACAATGCGCAGGGTGCTTAATGATTATCACGACATAATCCTCGAAAAATCGCCGAACGGCGGACGTGCGGAGCTGCGCGGCGCGATAAGGAGCTATCTTGCGCGAAACCGCGGCATTTACGCAGACGAGGAGCAGATAATCGTCGGCTCGGGCGCGGAATATCTTTACGGATTGATAGTATATCTTCTCG
>USOZ01000173.1 GCA_900556525.1 uncultured Oscillospiraceae bacterium
AAAATCGACAAGGACGGACATTTCAGAAAAGACCCCGCCGCAGCGCCGATTGTTGCGGACATTTTTAAACGCTATGCGGAGGGTGAAACTATACGCCATATGGTTGACGACTTAACCGCCCGAGGTGTTACAAACAACGGCAGAAAAATAACGTATCACTTTGTAAACTGGCTGCTCAAAAACCGTCGCTATCTGGGCGAATATTCGTTTCGTGATGTGACGAACACCGAGGCGATACCGCCGATTGTGAGCGAGGAACTGTTTGAAAAATGTCAGCAGAGATTATCGACAAACAAGCACAAATCCGCGTCGTTCCGAAAGGTTGAGGAGAAATATCTGCTGACCGGAAAAATTTTCTGCGGACACTGCGGCGGAACTATGTCCGGCGTGAGTGGAAAGGGCAAAAGCGGCGGCGTTTACCGCTATTATCAATGCGTCATCTCGAAGAGAAAGCGCTGCGAAAAGAAGCCTGTCAGCAAGGATTTTATCGAAAACACGGTTCTTGAAGCGACGATGAAAATCTTTGACGACAAGGCGCTGATCAGGCGAATTTGCGACGTTTGTTATGAGCTTCAGAACAAGGAAAGCCTGCTGCTTCCGACACTGAAAAAGCAGCTCAGGCAGAACAAAAAAAGAGATTGAGAATGTGATGAAAGCAATCAAGGCGGGCATAGTCACACGTTCAACGAAAAAAGAACTCGAGCGCCTTGAGTGCGAACAGGAGTTGCTTGAAAATCAGATTGCGGTCGAGAAAATAAAGCGTCCGACGATTGAACGCGAAAAAATCGAAGCGTGGATCATGCGCTTTGCTAAAACCGACCTAAAAAGCGCAGCCGAAAAGCAGCGGCTTATCGACATTTTTGTGAACAGCGTTCACGTCTACGACGACAAGCTGCTCGTTCTGTTCAACTACAAGGACGGTGAAAAGTGCATAAGACCCGACGATATCTCCGAATACGAAAAAAGCCGAGCACTCAAAATGAGTGTTCGACTTTAATTAAGTCTGGTGACCCGTACGGGAATCGAACCCATGATTCCGCCGTGAAAGGGCGATGTCTTAACCGCTTGACCAACGGGCCGTTGGTGAGCCACCCGGGAATCGAACCCGGGACACCCTGCTTAAAAGGCAGGTGCTCTGCCGCCTGAGCTAGTGGCTCGTATAATTTCACTTGCGTGAAATTTAACATTGATATTATATCACAATAAAACGAGCTTGTCAAGCGTTTTCCAAAAAACTTTGTGGCAATACTGCACAAAGATTATCCGTTTCGCACGCTTTCTTTTTATTGTACAGCAAAACCGCAGTCCTGCGCGGTCCTGCCTGTTTTTTTGAAAATTCTGCCGTTCTTTCCTGTTTCTTTTCATTGACTTTTCATTTTTGCTGTGATAAAATAAAATTACGACAATTTACGACGAAATATACGTTTTATTTATATATTGAAAGGAACTGAGCAGAAGTGAAGAAAAAACAGCTTTGCCTGCTTATCTCGGCGGCGGTTTTTCTCGCAGGTCTTTCCGGCTGCGTGAATATTGAAAACCGCACGCTCACCGATACAACGACCCCCGCGCCCACAGCGGCTGACGATAAGCCCGTAACCGTGTCTGTTGAAACAACGACGGCTCCCGAAAAGCCGAAGTCCGACAGCGGCACGAGCGAAGAAACGACCAAGCCGCCCGAGGACGAACTTATCGAAGAATACAACACCTTTACGCTCACCGATGATGACAACGATTTGCTTTCGCGGTGCGTTTTTGTCGGCGACAGTATTTGCAGCGGGCTGAAGGTGTACGATATTCTGCCTGCGGAAAACGTTGTTGCGCAGGGTAACATTGCCGCGCGCAATATTTTTGATTTTACATTTATCGTTGACGGCGGCGAACAGTCGCTCCTGTCGGCGCTGGTCGCTCTGAAGCCCGAATATATTGTGTTTTCAATGGGCATGAACGACGTAAATATAACCTCTCAGGACGAATTTGTCCAGAACTACACCGACCTGCTGACCATGACCGAAAGCTTTTTGCCCGACGCGAAGCTGATCGTGCTTTCGATAACGCCTATCGACCGCAGCTCGTCGTTTACCGCTAACGAAAATATCGACAGCTTTAACGAAAGACTGTCGCAGGCGCTCGCCGAGAACGAAAAATGGCTGTATGTGGACGTTACTGCCGAGCTGAAAAATTCCGCCAACGCTCTGAAAACGAATTACAGCAGCGGCGACGGTATCCACCTCGCGCCCGACGCGTATTATGCCATTCTGTCACAGCTCTGCGGAGCGATCCGCGAGTGGGAAAATCCCGACGGTGAAGAAGAAAACGACTTTACCGTTGAATAAAACAGCGCCCGGAAAAGTCCCGGGCGTTTTTGATTTCACTAGGTTCAAAATATCTTAAAATTTTTTCAAAAACCTATTGCATTTTACTATATCTTGTGGTATAATACAATTACAGCACAAAATGTGCCACATTTAAAACAACGCGCAATGCCGCGATCTTATAGCAAAAAATGCGAAAGGCAGACGATTTTTATGAAGAATGTTGAACTCAAGGTTACCGGCGGAACACTTTCCGACGCGGAAATTCAGGAATATGTAAACAGAGGCAGAGAGAATAAACCCTCTCAGAAGCTCCTCGCGGTCGATATCAATGTTGACGGCGATTATGTCGATCTGACCTATCGCTACGACGACAGACCGTTTGAGAGAATTCGCAGGATTACGGGCTATCTCGTAGGCACTCTCGACCGTTTCAACAACGCAAAGCGCGCGGAGGTTCTTGACCGTGTGACGCATGAAGTTGCTGATGACTGCGAAGATGTTTACGTAAGTTAAGCTTTTTCGTTTTTCATTTTTATATTCCCCTCCAAGCCGCCGCTCTGTTTTTACAGGGCGGCAGTTTTTTGCCCAAAAAAGCAACAGCGGGTTGCTTGATTATATCCGCAAAGTATGATATGATAGTTTCAGAGAGGTGAAAAATACGGAAACAAAAAATGTTATTCTTGAATTACGCACGCAAAAGGGCTGGTCGCAGGACGAGCTTGCTGAAAAAGTCTTTGTCACAAGGCAGGCGGTTTCACGCTGGGAAAACGGGGAAACCGTGCCGAATACCGATACATTAAAGCTCCTGTCGCAGCTTTTCGACGTTTCGATCAACACACTGCTCGGGTCGCCGCGAAAGCTGATCTGCCAGTGCTGCGGTATGCCGCTTGAAGATTCGACCATAAGCAAAGAACCCGACGGAGCGTTCAACGAAGATTACTGCAAATGGTGCTACGCCGATGGAAAGTTCGCATACGCGAGCCTTGAAGCGCTTACCGATTTTCTTGTTGAACATATGTCTAATGAGAAATTTCCTCCCGAACAGGCGAGAGCTTTTTTAAATGAGCTTCTGCCGACTCTGAAACACTGGAAATAACATAAGGTCGCCGCTAAAAACCCGCAGACTTTGAAAATCTGCGGGTTTTATTTTTATATTGCCGGAATGTGCTTTTTCCACATTCCCGAGGCATAGAAGAAAACCGAGAGTGCCGACGATATTCCCCAGCCGATAGGCCACGACCACCATATCCCGTCCAAGCCCATTCCAAGTGGTCCGGAAAAGACAAACGCAAGCACCACGCGCAGAATGAGGTCGGTAAACGTCGTTATAACAAAATATACGATAGTTCCCGCGCCTTTCAGAACCGCGTCGCAGCTCAGTTTCACCGAAACGGCAAAATAGAACGGGCTGATTATCGTAAGAAAGTGATAGCCTATCGCAACCGCGTTTCCGTCCGGATTGTTCACGAAAAGATTTACAAGCTGACTTCCAAAAACGAGGTATAAAAGCGTTACGGGTATGGCTACCGCCGCCGAAATTATGAGCGAGGTGCGAAAGCCGCTTGTAACGCGGTCGTGCTTCGCCGCGCCGATATTCTGAGCGGTATAGCTTGAGAGCCCGTTCGACATTGTAACAATGCAGGTGATAATAAAAGTATTAAGCTTTATCGCCGAGGAATAGCCCGCCATTGCCGATGAGCCGTAATCGTTTATGAGCCACTGGATAAACAGATTTCCGACGGAAATGAAGCATTGCTGCAAAATCGACGGAATTGCGATAACGGATATTTTGCGAAGCATTTCTCTCGAGTAAACACGAGCTTTTTCACCGTCGTGCTCCATATTTTTTACACGTCGGCAAAGTGCGATAAACGCCAAAATCGCCGCAATTCCCTGCGCGGCAAAGGTTGCCCAAGCTACTCCCGGAACGCCCATATCCAAGCAGACTACCGCGGCAATGTCAAGTATTACGTTTCCGACAGACGAACCTATAAGAAACCAAAGCGGCGTTTTTGAATCGCCGAGAGCGGCGAAAATGCCGTTGCAAATGTTATACAAAAACAAAAACGGCACGCCGTATACATAAATGTCAAGATAGGATTTCGCGTCGGCAAATACATTTTCGGGGGTATTCAGCGCGCCGAGAAGTTCACCCGAAAAAATTGCCCCGACAGCCGCAAGCAGCACGCTAAGCACCGCCGATGACACCAGAGAGGTGTATATCGCGGTTCTGAGCCGACCGAATTTGTGGCTTCCGAAAAGATTCGACACAATTACCGAGCAGCCCGAATTGCAGCCGACCGCGAACGCCATAAAAAGCATTGTTATCGGGTAGCTTGCGCCGATCGCGGCAACTGCGCTTTCGCCGTCGGCAATAAAATTTCCCGCAATAATGCTGTCCGCCATGTTATAGAACTGCTGAAACGCAACGCTTATC
>USOZ01000174.1 GCA_900556525.1 uncultured Oscillospiraceae bacterium
GATGTACTCTTCGTCGCTGTAAGAGGGGCTGACCGAAAGACCGGAAAATATGCAAGCAAGATGCGTGCCACGATTTATTCAGTGATTCCTTAGAAAATATTTTTGCGAAAGCGGGTTTTGTAATGTTTTTCATAAATGTTCTGACCTGTGTTATTTTTCTGTAATTTTGTATCCGCCGCCAAAGACAGTTTTGACTGCGGAGTTTTCTTTTCCGAGGGCTTTTCTCAGCTTCTTTATGTGGTTATTGACAACTCGCTCGTCGCCGTCGAAATCATATCCCCACACTTTTGTGAGCATAGTATCGCGGCTGATAACGCTTTCTTTATTTTCGAGCAGCAGTTTCAGCAGAAAGTATTCTTTCGGCGCCAGTTTAACGATCTCTCCGTCGATTTTTACCTGCATTGTTATCGGGTCAAGGGAGATCTTTCCGCAGGTTATCGCTGTTTCGCCGCGCACCATGCCTTTTGAACGCTTTATCAGCGCGACGGCTTTCGCGTAGAGCGCCGCAAGAGAGAAAGGTTTTATGATATAATCGTCCGCGCCGAGTTCATATCCGTGCAGAATACCATTTTCAGTTCCGAGCGCTGTAATGAATATTATCGGACAGGCGCTTCCTCCGCGAAGCTCGCGGCAGATTTCAAAGCCCGACGTTTTGGGAAGCATAATGTCCAGCAAGACAAGATCGAATTCATGCTCATAGACCATTTCAAGCCCTTTATCGCCGTCCTCAGCAAAGAAAAGCTGCATTGTTCCGCCGCATTTTGCGTTAAAAAAGTCGCCGATTGTTTCTCTTATCTGAGATGAGTCCTCAACCACAAGAATGTTGTATGCCACAGGTCTTTCCTCCTTTTATGAGAACATGATAACGCGCAGATGTATCTTTTTTGTATCCTGCGCGAAAATTTTCGGCTCACATAGATTATATCATATCGTAGACGCCAAATCAAGGCGATTAAATACGAGTGTGAACAGCGGAGCAAGAACGCGAGAACGCAGAGCAATGCTGTTTCGGCAAAGCTCTGCGTTTCGGCAGGGTTATTTTATTCTTCCGTCGCCGCCCATGAGAGCGACCATTTCTTCTATGCGTTCCACAGGGAAAGGCGGTTCACAAAGCGGCTTCATGGCAATGCTCATGAGCTTCATGGGATTGTCGTCGGCGGCAACGCGGTTAGAGCTGAGCGCTCCGCAGCGTTTGCAGCGGTGGATTATCGCCCATTCGCCGTTCTTACGCACCCATACTGCGATAGGCTCCATTATACCGCCGCAGTCACTTTCGCGGTCGCCCGGCTCAATGTCAACGTGCAGGCTTGAAAGGCAGTTTTGGCAATGATTGCGGTGTTCCGTACCCGCGTTTTCGGGTGTTACGAGCCTTCCGCAGACCTTACAGGTGAAGCTGTCGCGGCACGCGTGTGTTTTATAGTAACCCTTTTCAAATGTTTTCCGTTTATTTTCACGGTTCATGATAAATTCCTCCTGAAGATGTTTAACGTCTTTTCGGGAGGAACGGTTAGTGTAGATTTGCCGAACCTCCCGTTCAGCCCACACTCTCCGAAGATAAATTATACTTTTTCAAAAAAATACTCCTTTGAATTTTTATTTGTATATTACAGCTTTAAAGCAGCAATATTACCTGATTGGATTGCGGATATATTCCGCGAGATCTTTTCCCTGTCCCAGTCCCACCAGCGCAGTCTTAGAAGCTCCGCGATGGTTTCATCGTCGAAACGTCTGCGGATAGGTTTTGCGGGAACACCTCCCACAATGGTATAAGGCGGGACGTCTTTGGTTACAACGGCGCGCGTCCCGATTATCGCTCCGTCACCGATAGTTACGCCTGAGAGAATGACGGCTTCATAGCCTATCCAGACATCGTTTCCGATTACAATGTCGCCCTTGTTGTCCCACGCGCTGCGGATATTCTTCGCGTCAAGTCCCCACTCATCAAAGAAAATAGGGAAGGTATAGGTCGAGAGCGAACTTAGGGTGTGATTTGCGCTCGTGAAAAGAAATTTCGAACCGCAGGCAATCGAGCAGAACTTTCCGATTTTCAGCTTATCGCCGTTTATGGGGTAGTGATAAAGGACATTGTTCTTTTCAAAATCGCACGGGTCGTTCACGAAATCGTTGTATATTGTATACTCGCCGATCTCGATATTCGGATTATCCACGACGCTTTTCAGATACACTATCTGCTTATCGTGCGGACGAGGATAAATTTTATTCTCCATTTTGTTTCATCTCCTTGTCATTTAATTGCGCTGATGATTCTTGAAAATTCCATTGTCAGCACTTTCAGCATTACTCCGCCCGACATTATGTAGAACCACACACGGCGTACGACCTGCGTTTTTGCGATAGGCGTTGCAATGGCGGCAATGATTATCAGCAGCGCGCCAACATAGCCGATAATTGTCGGTATGCTTATGAGCCTGAAAAGTCCCGGTTGACAGCTTCCGTCAATGGCGCACTGAATTGTTTTATCAAGACCGTCGCGCGCCGCCGCAAAGCAGCAGATTACCAGTCCGTATACCAGCAGCAGAGAGCTTCTGCGCCCCCAGTACTGAATGTCGTTGCTTTTGAACACCGACCAGCCGATAAAGGCAACGAGAATGATAATCATGATTGTCGTTGCTGTTGTAACTGCATTTCCGAAATATGGTTTCATTTTTTTCGCCTAGTTTCACTTCTGCGCTTTGTACCAGCCCAGAATGTCCCTAAGATTGTCGATATTTACGCGGTTTTCGCCGTGAAGCATCATGTCGAGCATATCGTCCTCGTCTGGGGTTCTGTCTTTCTTTGCGGAAAGCTCCTGTCCGACATTTTTCACCATAATTTTCATCATTGGGCGATAAATACCTCGCAGTTTCTCGACATTCAGATTGCCCTGAAGAGTGAACAGAGGGATATTTTGCGGAATTGAGTTCTTTTCGCGAATGTTTTCAGTCTGAGTTCCCGTGCGGCACATTCCGACTGCGCAGACAGCACGGATATTGTACTGCTTTGCGGCTTTCGGGTAACCCTTTACCGTGCCTGCCATTACCCAGCCGATATAGATAATGTCCGAACCCGCTGCGACTTTGCCTTTTGCTTCCGAGAGCGGATAAGCGGGGATTCCCGTTTCGCGGGAAAGCAGCTCGGCATACTCTTTTGCGCTCCCCGTGTTTGTTGTGTAAATAATCGAGTTCATAATTTCTCTCCTGTTTTTCATTTTATATATTTTTTATATTTTCAATGAATCGGTCGATATGTGTTTCAAGCATAACGATAATTGCGCTTTTGTCGGCTGCGCCGTCATACACGCTGTAAAGCAGGAACATCGGCCCGTAAAAGTCAAGCGCCAGCTGTATTGCTGTCTCGTCCGAGTCTGTCATTTTTCTGAAAATGGCGCTCATGTACTCGAGAGGTCCCGACGCCAGATAGTTCTGATAAAGCTGTGCGAGTTCGGGAGCGCGGTACTGCTCAAGCGTAAGCATTTTGCGAAAGCGTGAGGAAAACGAATCCTCTGTCCAGTGTTTGAACTGCGCCATGCTGTATGCGCGCACCTTATCGGTCGGCGTGTGCGCATAGGCTTCCGCAAATCCGTTTGGCTCGTCGAGCGGCATTTCGTATTCTTCCGCCCTTTCCGTATCAAGTTCATTCATTCGCTGCGTGATGCTGTCCAAAATTTCCTGCTTGCTCGAATAGTGCTTATAAAGCGCACCTTTTGTTATTCCGAGCTGTTTGGCAATGTCGTTCATGGAAGTTCCGAGATAGCCGTTCTGTGCAAACAGTTCCAGCGCAGCTTCCATAATGCGTTCTTTTGTATCTCCTGCCAAAGCTGACCTCCTTTCGGTAACCGTTCGGTTACTTACATTATAGCAACCGAACGGTTACTTGTCAAGAGGGTTTTTTAATTTTTTTTCATTATTGCGCAGAACCGATAGGGAAGAGCGCTGTTTTATTTGTTTATTTCTTTTTTGTCAGTTCTGCCGAGCAGGTAATCTATTGAAACGCTGTAAAGATCCGCCAGTTTTATAAGCGTTTCAGTCGGAATATCGTGACCTCCGGATTCATAATAGCTGTATGTTCGCTGACTGCAATTCAGCACTTTTGCAATCTGCGTCTGGTTCAAATCCATATCTTCACGCAGATTTCTTATTCTTTCGTACATAGAAAATCTCCTATCATAAATTACTATGTAATATTTTACGATAGAATGATTTGTTCTATTGACATTTAGAACAAAAGGTGCTGCAATTATTATTGCAGACGAGATACTGCACAAAGTAATTATATTTGGAGATATAATATGGAAGAAAATACATCAGCGCAGACCATGGACAATTTAAAGTTCTGCAAGCACTGCGGCGGAAAAATTCCGAAAGACGCGGTTATATGTACGCTTTGCGGCAGGCAGGTTGAGGAAATCGCTGGCAGCGCGGCACAGCCGCAGGTTGTCATAAACAACACCAGCACAAATGCCAACAGCAATATGAACATGGGTGTAGCCAGCGGAAAAATGAAGAATAAATGGGTTTCGTTCTTTCTGTGTCTGTTCCTCGGTTACCTCGGCGCTCATAAATTTTATGAGGAAAAGATTGGCATGGGCGTGCTTTATCTTTTCACAGCCGGCTTGTTTGGTATAGGGTGGTTCATTGATTTGATTACTATTCTCCTCAAGCCGAACCCTTACTATGTATAATACTAAGCACCAATAAAATCATAGATAAAAATTCTCATATAACCCATATATA
>USOZ01000175.1 GCA_900556525.1 uncultured Oscillospiraceae bacterium
GCGCTGCCCCACCAGCCGTGGTCAGCGTTTCCGTCGCCGACCTGATAATAATAGACATTCGCTTCGGGGTGACATTTTATGAAATAATCGTTTCCCCAGCGGATATTGTCCAGCGCATATTCGAGCTGACCGCTTTCCTTATATGAATCGAAGTCCTCGATAACCGACCACGCAAGCATAGAGCAGGTGTATGACATGGGGAGATTGAATTTCACATTGTCGCCCGCGTCAAAAAATCCGCCCGAAAGGTCAAGACCCGCGTCCGAACCGTCGTTTAGGCAGGAATCACCGCGCCAGTTCGTGCGCTTATCAGCAGGCAGCTTTCCCGAACGCTGTAAATCGTAAAAGAGAATGGATTTCTGGAGCGCTTCGCCGTAGTTGTAGTCGGAGGTCTGCTCGCGCCCCTCATATTTGTCCGCATAAGCGGAAAGCTTGCCCGTTGCGGCAGACTGCGCGGGAGTTTCCGTCTTGGCGGTCGTCTGTGCCGAGGTTTCCGCCGCTGCTTCGGTTGAAGTTACTTCAGCCGACGATTCCGCCGCTGACGTTTCAGGCGCCGATGAAACCGCAGATTGTTCCGAGGTCTCGGACGGCGCGGAAGATGAAGAAGCAGCCGTGCTCTCGGAAGCGGCACTTTCCGTTTCCGTCGGGATTTCCCCTACAGAAGTTTCTGCGGGCGCGTCGGTGTTCTGCGGCTGCGGCGAACAGCCCGAAAGCAGTATTGCGCATACGGTCAGCAATGATAAAAATTTCTTCATTATGTACTCCTTTTCTCCCCAAAGTTATATTGCAATAATTATATCATAAAAAAGGGAAAATATCAAGGTGCAGCGACATTTTTGCATATAACAGCAAAGCCGCAGGGCGAACCCGCGGCTTTAAACTGCTGAGAAACCGCCGCACGCATCGTAATGCGCGCCGACAAATCCCGACAGTCTGATTTATTCGATATTCATGCGGATCTTTACATACCCCTCGATAATTTTCGTGCAGGTATCAAAATCCATATTGCTTGTGTCAAGAATAAGGTCGTAATTGCCGACATAATCCCATTCTCTGCCCGTGCGAGCCTTGTAATAAACGCTCCGTTCATGGTCGGTTTTTCTTATGAAGCGTTCCGCTTCTTCGCGCGACTGAAATCCGTTTCTTTCCATTGCGTTATGGATACAAGTTTCCATATCCGCATGGATAAATATTCTGAACAGGTTTTTTGTGCCTTTCAGAACGTAATCCGCGCAGCGACCTACGATAACGCAGCTCCCCTGCTGAACCGCTTCTTTTATCACATGAGCCTGATAATTGAACAGGTTGTCTTCGGAAGTGAACTCCTTGTGGCTTGGCGCTATGAGCGTTCCTTCGTATTGATGCGGGCGCTTGAAAATGCTCTCTTTAACGCGCTCGTCCGCCATGTTGAACAATCCCTCGCTTATTCCGCTTTTATCCGAAGCAAGGCGCGTAATCTCCTTGTCGTAATAGCGTATGCCGAGCGACTGCGCAAGCATCGCGCCTATCGTTCGCCCGCCGCTTCCATAGCTTCTCGCAATCGTAACAACATAATTTTCCATAACAACGCTCCTTCCGAAACGGGTCTGCCGTCAATTTTTCAAATGCTCGATCATAGCCTTTATCAGATCGCCTATCTGCGGCTTTGAGAACTGAAGATCTGCGCCGACGCTCTCGCCTTTCTTTCTCATTCTTTCGTCGATAAGCGACGAGAACAGGTAAACGGGTATTTTCTTCAAATTCTGGTTGTCTTTTATCAGCTTCGTGAGCCTGTGTCCGTCCATCTGCGGCATTTCAATATCGCTTACGACGAGCGCGATATTGTCCGCTGCATTTGAATTATCGGCATAGCCTGAAATATAGTTCCAAGCTTCCTGACCGTTCGAGAACGCAAGTATATTGTGAAATCCCGCAGAAGTCATCGCGTTCACTATCATCTTATTGAGCAGCGCCGAATCTTCCGCAATAACAATTTTTGCGTCATAATTTACCGATTCCGACTTTTCGAGCTTATCAATTCCCGTAGTGTCAAGACCCGAACTGCTGTTGAGGTCGGAAATTATCTTCTCAAAGTCGAGAATAACGATAATTCTTCCGTCAATTTTTGCAATTCCCGTCGCAACGCCTTTCTTACTGTTGTTCGCAACAGACGGCGGCTTTTCGATACTGCTCCAGCTTATTCTCTGAATACCCTTAACGCTGGTTACATGGAACGCAATATCGAGCTGGTTGAACTCGCAGACGATAAGCAGACCGCTGTTCCCGTCAGGCACATCAACGCCGAGAATTTTGTGCAGATCCACAACCGTGATCAGCTTGTCGCGCGGCATAAACACGCCCTCGACGCCGTCGGGCGCGGACGGCATGGGAGTTACCTCGCGATAAGTCATTATCTCGTTTACCTTAGCAATATTTATTCCGTAATCCTCGTTTCCGACGAAGAATTCAAGCAGTTCAAGCTCATTTGTTCCGCTTTCGAGCAAAATATTCGTTTCCATGGCATTCCCTTCCTTTTTTACTTTATATTATACTACGTCATTTTGTCAAAATCAAGTATTTGGGCGAATTTTAACAAAATAATATAAAATTTCCGATTTTTTTGTTAAATTCCAACAATCAGTAGTTGTAATTGCTTCCGCCGATAAATTCACGAACCAGCGAATCAAGCGGAACTTTCGTCATATCCATTTCGTCGATCTCCGTAAGGAATTCCTCAACGTCGGCATATTTCGCGTAGTCCTCATAAATGTCCCTTATTGCGAGAAGCTCGGGCAGAACCAGCGGCTTATATACCGCCGCTTCATATGAAATAAACGTGTCGATATCGTACATTGCCGAGTTCTTATACGGCATTATAAAGCGCTTTTCGCCGCGTTCGACATTTGCAAAAAAGTCCAGCGTTCCCGAGGCGGGACGTCCGCGGAAAAGCTTGTCGCGCATAAGTCGGCGCATAAGTCGGATCTTCGACGGGTGAAGCAGCCTTCCTTCCTTATTTTCAAGGCGCGTGCGAACGCTGACGTAAACCGTCGTAGCGTGTTTGCCTATACGCCCCGTTATCTCGGGATTAAGCGCGTGAATACCCTCCATAATGACAAATTCGCCGGGATTTCGCTTCATTTTCTTGCCGAGAGTGCGGTGCTGCTTTGAAAAATCGAAAGCGGGAACGTCAATTTCCTCGCATTTCCAGAGCTTTTCGAGGTGATCGTTCAGCAGCTCCATATCGAGCCGCTTCGGCGATTCAAGGTCAACGTTGCCGTTTTCGTCAGCCTCGTTTCTCGGGTCGTCTACCGACAGAAAATAGTTATCCATCGAGAGAATGTGGACATTTTTTCCCCTGTATTCGAGCATTGTCGCAAGGCGCATCGCCGTAGTCGTCTTTCCCGAGCCGGAAGGACCCGAAATCAGGATTATCGGCATATCCGCATTGTGAACGGTGAGTCCGTCCGCAACCGCTTCAATACGCGCGCGGTACTGTTCCTCCGCCGCCTGTACAAATGCTTCTGAGTTGTTTTTCGTGTTCAGATTAAGTTCGTTGACAGTGAGAATGTTCATCTGCTTTTTCTTCTTTCTCAAGTAATTCAATAAGCCCCTCGGGCTTTTCACACTTCGCATAAAACAGCGCTTCAAGCTGCTCATCGGGTTCGCTCAAGTCGGGTATCATTACGGTTTTGCAGCCTGCTGCGCTCGCCGAGAGAACCCCGTTCGGCGAATCCTCCACAGCTATACATTCCGCAGGCGTAAGCCCAAGCTGCTCCACGGCGTAAATATAAACGTCGGGCTTCGGCTTTCCGTTTTCGACCATGTGCGCCGAAATTATTCTGTCGAAGCTGTCGAACAAGCCTACCTGCTTCAGATATTCGCTCGCGCGGGTAAGGTCTGTCGCCGTCGCAACAGCCCGCTTCAAGCCCTTTTTCCCGAGGTAATCCAGCAGCTCGGGAATCCCCGCCTTAACTTCAAGTCCGTATTTTTCGAGGTGGTCGGCCATCAGCTTCATGCGTCTCTTGCGTAAAGCCTGATAATCGCATTCCTCGCCGAACCACGTTTTCATAAGCGGCGCGGCATACTTTGCTGCAAGGCTGCGAAGCTGTAAGGCGTGTTCCCGCTGCATGGGAAAGCCCGCCTCATTCGCCGCCTGACACCAGTATTTCACAAGCAGCTTTTCAGTATCGAGAACAGTTCCGTCAAGGTCAAAAATAACCGCCTTAATATTCATAAGTATCTCCGAGATTTGTAGCATTTTTGATTGAATGGAGGGTCATGGATTTTTTCGCCTTTGAAAGGGTATATTCCATTACCTTTGTCGCTTCGTCATGCAGCTTTATTCCCTCGATTGCGAGAGCCGTGGGCGGCATATACTTAACGCGGACGGTATAAAGCTCGCCGACATTTGAAATGTCGGTAATAACCGGCGAATACGCGGTGTAGCGCGGGCTTATCGGAACAAGGTAGGTGTTCGTATCTTCATTATATGTGAAAGAAGTGCTGGCGCTGCCTACCGTCTGATGATTTATTTCAACTGCGTTTCCGAAAATGGCGCGTATATTGAACTCGACGTCTACGGCGGGCACATACATATATGTATTGTACAGCTTTTCGTAGTTCGAATTGTCGCCCGTGAGAATGATGCGCCAGAGCGCAGATTCGACAACGACGCTCGAGGGCAGCTCCTCTACATTTGCGAAAGCGGGCGGGTCGACCGTTACGACAGGGTAAGCCGCCGAACCTGC
>USOZ01000176.1 GCA_900556525.1 uncultured Oscillospiraceae bacterium
CGGGCGTACCGTACAACGTTATCGCAATTCCCGGCGCAAATTCGGCGGTGCTTGTCTGGGAAAAAGTCACGGGCGCGGCGCAGTACCGTGTTCAGCGGCTCAACAACGGCACCTGGACAACTATCGCATACACCGAGGCAAATTCATATCAGGCACCCGGACTTGCCGCAAACATCGAATATGCCTACCGCGTGCTTGCGAATATCGGGGGAAAGTGGGGCGGCGCAAGCGAGCCGGTTTATGTCACTCCGTTCTCGGTGGTAAGCGCGGCGAGCATTTCGGGAATTTCCGAAACCCCATCGGACGAATTCGAGGGAGAGGAGGTGACAACGATATGATCGACCCGACAATTATTGTGGCGCTAATCAGCCTTGCGGGGACGCTCATCGGCTCGCTGGTGGGCATACTCGTGAGCGCGAAACTGACCGCTTACCGACTTGAACAGCTCGAAAAACGCGTCGCGGAGCACAACAATTTCGCACGGAGAATGCCCGTTATCGAGGAGCAGATAAAGGTGATAAACTACAGGATCGAGGACCTTGAACAGCATGAAAACGTACACTAAAATGCTTGTCGCGGCGGTAATGGCGACGTATTTTCTCGGATTTGCGGCGGGCGGGGTGCTGGTGTTCCTGTACCCCGAACACCTCGGCGAATGGCTGACGTACATAGGCGTTCCGACGGCAACCGCGATAGGGTTTTACTGCTGGAAAGCCAAGGCGGAAAACGTGCTGAAAATGCGCCGAGAAGCGCCGCAGGCTGAACAAAAAGAGGACGAACCGCCGCCGTCGCTCGATGAAATTTTACAGGAAATTGAGGAGGAAAGAATGCTATGAATTTTGATTTTACACTTTTATTAACTGCGATAGGCGCGCTCACCCTCGGTACGAACGTGATAACCGAGGTTTTGAAGCGCTCAGTCGCGAATTTTCCCGCGCAGATAACAGCGACGATTGTCGCGATGGTGCTGACCGTTGGGGCATTTTTTGCGTGGACTGCCGCCGCAGAAATCGCGGTGACCTGGTACATGATCGCGGGGGCGGTCGTGGCGGGATTTTTCGTCAGCTACGCCGCGCAGTTCGGCTTCGACAAGCTGAAAGAGCTGATAAAAAAGTACAAGGAGGACAGCCATGATTTACACTAACACGGGGCTTGTCGCGCACGCGAAAAGTGCGCTGAACGACAAGACGAAATATATGTGGGGCGGGATCTACCGCCCTATCACCGACGCATATGTCGAGCAACTCGCAAAAATGTACCCCGAGCAGTACACCGCTGCGCGCAAACAGGCGCTGAAAGCGCTGCCTGACGGGTACTACGGGATTGATTGCGTGGGGCTGATAAAATCCTACTACTGGGGCGGCAAGGGCAGCAAAGGATACAAGGGTGCGACGGACGTCAACGCGCATGGTATGTATGCAAATGCCAAAATCAAGGGCAAAATCAATACTCTCCCCGAGCAGCCGGGGTTGATTTTGTATTGCAAATCGCGCCCCCATGTCGGCATTTATATCGGCAACGGCGAAGTGATCGAAAGCACGTTGAGCAGCCGCGGTGACGGCGTGACGAAATCAAAGTTGAAGGACTTTGGCTGGGAATACTGGTGCCAGTGTCCGTACATTGCGGCGGATAACATGCCCGAAACGACATACACGATTACGGCACGCAGGACGGTGAAAAAGGCGGAGCTGGAAAAAGTGAAAGTTATGCTGAAAAGCGCAGGGTTTGAGGTTGTGAGTGTGAGAGAGGGGTAGGGGAAGTTTAAATGTGAAACAAAAATGTCTGACCCGCATACAGACCCGCATTTTTTAAATGATTTGCCGTTTTTAGCCTATTTTTGCGACAAAAAATCAGAAAGAAAGTTAAACAAAAAATCCCCGCAAAGCGTTTGTTTAAGCCGCTTTGCGGGAATTTCATTTTGGTACGCCTGATGCGATTCGAGACGCATAGTGCGTTCAAATCGTGCCGCCGTAAGCCAAACAAAAACTCCCTCCGCAATGAGATTGCGAAGGGAATTTTTCTTTGGTACGCCTGATGCGATTCGAACGCACGGCACATAGCGTCGGAGGCTATTGCTCTATCCAGCTGAGCTACAGGCGCAAATACAACAGGGTCGGAAACTAAACCGACCCTGTTATTATAACACATTATTTCAGTTTTTGCAAGTGCTTTTGTTTATTTCTCGAGTAATTTTTCGACAGAGGCGAGCTTTATGCTCGTGCAGAAAATGTCCATCGCCATTTCAAGCTCGGCAGGCTTCGGAAAAGTCGGCGCAATTCTGATATTGCAGTCCTTGGGATCCTTTCCGTAGGGGTAAGTTGCGCCCGCGCCCGTCATTACTACGCCCGCTTCCTTACAAAGCTGAACGATACGCTTTGCAGTGCCTTCCATTCCGTCGAACGAAATGAAATAACCGCCGTTAGGCTCGTGCCACGAAGCAATTCCCAGAGGTTTAATATCCTTTTTGAGCTTTTCGAGAACGATTTTGAACTTCGGCGCGATTATGTCGCGGTGACGCTTCATCTGTTCCTGAATTCCCTCAAAATTCTTGAAGAATCTTGCGTGACGGAGCTGGTTGAGCTTGTCGTAGCCTATCGTCTGATAGGTCATCTGGCTCTTTATGAAATCTATGTTTTCTTTACTTGCACCGATGCAGGCAAGACCGCCGCCGGGGAAAGAGATTTTCGATGTCGAAGTGAACATCAGAACCATGTTCTGCTTGCCCGTTTTCTTGCATTCGTCAAGGATATTGAGCAGCTTGTCGGGCGTGTCGGTGAGGTGATGAACGCAGTATGCGTTGTCCCAGAAAATGCGGAAATCCTTTGCTTTCGGGCTGAGCGCCGCAAAGCGCTTTACGACCGCGTCGGAATAGGTTATTCCCGTGGGATTGGAGTACATCGGAACGCACCAGATACCCTTTATCGTTTCATCTTCGGAAACGAGCTTTTCGACCATGTCCATATCGGGGCCGTCGTCGAGATACGGAACTGTTATCATTTCAATTCCCATGCTCTCGGTTATCGCGAAATGGCGGTCATAACCGGGCGCGGGGCATAAGAATTTTACCTTTTCATATTTGCTCCAGGGCTTATCGCCGCCGAGAACGCCGAGCAGCATTGCTCTCGCGAGTGTATCGTACATGAGCTGGAGGCTGGAGTTGCCGCCGATAATTATTTCATCATCGGAAACGCCGAGCATAGGGCACATAAGCTCCTTAGCCTCGGGGATTCCGTCGAGAACGCCGTAGTTACGGCAGTCAATGCCGTTTTCAGATTTATAGTCGCCGTCAAGGCAGTGTGTGAGCATATCTATCGAGAGGTCAAGCTGTTCAAGACACGGCTTTCCGCGTGACATATCAAGCTTCAGCCCCTTATCCTGCCACTGCTTGTATTCGGCAGTAAGCTCCGCTTTAAGCTGTTCAAGCTCCTGCTTTGAATAATCCTTGTACATCGCAATTCTTCCCTTTCTGCACGGGTGCGCACTTTTTCCGGCTTGGCGCATGGTCCGTGATCTTGTTTTCTTTACTTTTATTATACACGGCTTGCGGAAAAATTGCAAGTTGTTTTTTTAATTCCTGCAAAAATTAAGAGAACTTTCTACAAAATCAACAACACCCCGACAGAAAACGGCATTATTACTGTTGAATATATTCATCGACCGTAGAAGCGGGATTTACCGTATGATCCGCCGTAAGTCTGCCGTTTTCGTCCTCGCCTATAGTAACGTCAACGCGCAGGAAACAGTCGTTCATAACGACTTTCGGGAACATTGAAACGTGTTCAATGTCAAAAACATACTGCAAAACGACTGTACCCGAAGTTCCCGAAAGGTCAATATCGGTATTCCCGCTGTTCTGAAGCTCGACGGTCATACCCGTTCCCGATTCATTTATCAGAGGAGTTTCGGTTTTTTTGCTGTTCAGCGCGTTATAGCTTGTCGCGGTCACGTCGTCTATCGTAACGCCGTTTGTGATCACCTCGAGCCGCAGATTTGCAAGGCGGAAGTTCGTGCGCTGCTGATTTTCGGCAAGTTCCTGCATTGTAACGGTCTGGAGGGTAAGCTCGTCCGTTCCGTCGTCTTTCTTGTGGCGCGAAACTGCGGTATAGAACGCGGGGTAAAATTCGGGCGTACCCGAATCGAGCGCCGCGCGCAGGATCTCGTCTTCGGTAAATTCAACTGAAATCAGCTTTTCGAGCATTGCGTTATACTTGTCCATATCAATGTCGGAGCTGTAGAGCCGCTTCACCGAAAATGACGTCTTTGTCTGCTCGGACGTGTAATCGCCGACATATGTTATTTCGCGGAGCTGGAATTCATTCAGTGCGTAAAGCGTCACAATTCCCGCAACAAGCACTATCATTATAATAATAACAACTTTTTTCATCTTCTGGTTCCGTCCTTAAATGCAGTACAGATTTGTGTCCCATGCGGGGATATACGGGTGATGGCGCAGGTACATTTTATATGAGGGGTTAAGCTCTTTTACGAGCAGCGGGAGTTCGGTCATATCGCCTGTGCGGTGATAGAGCGAAACGATAAGACGGGGCTTGTACTTTCGTATCGTTTCGGCGCTTCCGAGCAGCGCTTGTTTTTCGCTGCCCTCAACGTCGTACTTTATAAT
>USOZ01000177.1 GCA_900556525.1 uncultured Oscillospiraceae bacterium
AAAAGATGGATTTGGACATCGAGGTTGCAAAGCTGCGGCTGATGAAAGCGGATTATCAGGGCAATCAGTTCAAGCTGGAAGACCAGATTTTGAAGCAGTATCCGGAAGAAATCCGTCAGGCACAGGAGCGCGCGAAGGGATATCGGGCGGATATGGCGCTGCTGGAAGCGCATCCGCTGCCCAAGGATGGTTTTGTCGGCATGGCGATCAAGGGAAAGCGGATTGCCGATAAAGAGGCAGCGGGCAAAATGCTTCTGGAAGCCTGCCGTCTTTCGCCGCATGATATGGAGCTGGGCGAATACCGCGGCATGAAAATGACGGTGGATTGTACTGTTTGAAAACGCTTGCAGTGCCGGTGTTTCGGCGCTCCTCCCTCGTTTCAATTCAGTCCGCTCAGCTTTTCCAAAAGCCGCGCCATCTGTTCGAGCATCCGCTCCTGTCTTTTGCTCACGCCGCGAATGTCCATCTCGTCGATTACGCCGACCTCGTTCGCTCTTTTGGCAATCTGGTTGACATTCCGACCGATGGCGGAAAGCTCTTTGGTGAACGCCTTGATATCTGCGGTGTCCGTATAGATGATATATCCGTCAATCGCCATCTTGCGGAGGTAGGCACCATATCTGCGTGTGGGGAGCTGGCTCATTTTCTCGTCTATGAGCCGTTTTTCGTCCTCCGTAACATAGAATTTCATTTGGATATTCCGCTTTCGGTTTGCCATGCGCCGCCTCCGTTCTTCATAAGGGTTTGGGACTATCCCAACAAGCAATTTTGAATTTTCGGGCAAGGGACCTGAAAATCTCAAAATTCGCAAGCGGGTACTCGCTTGCTGTGCTTGCTACCGTATCTTATCCCTACTTATAAAGCGTTTCGGAAACCTCAAAATGCCCGCAAAATAAGAAAAACAGAGGATGTTCAGACACCCTCCGTTTCTTCATTCGGCTTTTCAATTTTTAAGGCCCCGTCAATGGCACCCTCCACGATAGGCAAATACTGTTCCGGGCAGAGCTTTAACTTCTGTCCGACCCGCTGGCGCAGCTCGCTTTCCTCTCGCATGACCTCTGGATTGAAATATCTCTCCATCGGCAGGCCGCAGATTTTTACAAGCTGTATGATGACCGGCAGGCTGGGGATCGTGCCCTCGTTTTCAATGTTGGCAAGATACCTGGTATCAATATTCACCTTTTCGGCTAAATCTTTTCGTGCAAGGTTCTTCGCCTTCCGTGCTTCTTTTACATCTGCACCGAAGGTTTCAAAGCCAGGGCAGTCTTCAACTTTTGCCATTCAACATCACCCACATACATTCTATATTTCATAGTCTGCACATGGAATGATGTGATATCCATTCTTCATACACTTTATATTTCATATCTCGGTATTGCTATCATTCGGCTAACCGTATATAATAATGACAAAGGATTTTTTACGGGAGGATAGCAAAATGCTTGAATATATCTCTGCCCCAGAAGCGGCAAAAAAGTGGGGCATTTCCGAACGACGGGTTCAAAAGCTGTGCGAAGAAAACCGAATACCGGGTGTTGCAAAATTCAGCCGTATGTGGTTGATACCAAAGGACGCTGAAAAGCCTGTTGATGGGCGGAGAAAGTCGCTCGTAGACAAGGAAGAATAATGAGCTTCATCGGAAATTCAAAAAACTATGCTACACTACAGACTTGGAGGTGGAACAATGCAGAAGATTTTAATTGTCGAGGACGATATTGACATTCAGGATATATTGAAAAACCATCTGATTGATGTGGGATATGAAGTCGCTGTCGCTTCTGACGGCGTGGCGGGGATTGCAATGTTTGATGATACAATCGACCTTGTGCTGTTAGACATCATGCTCCCTAAAATCGACGGCTATGGTGTGTGTGAGGTCATTCGCAAGCGGTCACAAGTTCCTATTATTATGCTTACTGCGCTTTCGGATGAAGAAAACCAGTTGCGGGGTTTTGAACAGCAGATTGATGATTACATTCCAAAGCCCTTTTCGCCCAAAATCCTGCTGTGCAAGATTGCGGCTATTCTTCGCCGTAGGACTGCGGAAAATCAAAATCCATCCCTGCTTACTTATAAAGAGCTGAGTATGGATGTTGACGGATTCCATGTATATCAAGGCGGAAACGAGGTTGTTTTGACCAGCAAAGAGTTTGCGCTTCTTAGGCTTATGCTTGAAAATCAGGGAAAGGTTTTTACTCGGCAAATGCTACTTGACCGATTGTGGGCGGACGATTTGGAGGTCGAGGATCGGATCGTTGACAGTCACATAAAGAACATTCGCAAAAAGTTAAATGCTGACTATATAAAAACAATCAGAGGGGTGGGATATAGAATTGATAAATTGCATTAAAAGACGGTTATCTGCCAAGATTTTTATAATTACTTTCCTCTTGTTGGGGGCAGCTTGTAGCGGAACATATTTCTTTATCTCAAAGCTACTGCCTACAACATATTCAAATTTTGTGAACTCGGCTACGGAGAAAGCCGCCATGCACCTTGCCGAGCAAATGGCGGATTTTAATAATATAGACGATTGTGAAAATGAATTGGCTGATTTTTCAGCGAAAACAAATGCCGCTTTTTGGATTGAGGACAGCAACGGCAATATTATCTATCCGAATGAAGTGGCTACGGAAATTTCTACTGTTTCAGCAGATCAAGCAGTTACATTTGATGAAGATGAATCGTTCATAGATATGCAGCTGTCCGGGGCAACTACAACGAACTTTTACCCAATTACTCTAAAAAACGGGACTGCTTATACGCTGGTAGTTCAAACGGATTTGTTCGTTGTACAGCAGGCAACAAAGGTATTGCTGTCTATACTTCCGTATGTCATCCTAATGGTCTTTCTGCTTTCTCTCCTTTGTGCATGGCTCTATACACGGTACATCACTCGACCTATTGTGCGACTGAGCAAGATTTCAAAGCAAATGGCGGAACTGGATTTTTCCGGTCAATGTAGTACAGGACGAGAAGATGAATTAGGTTGTTTGGCGCAAAATCTAAATTCATTATCTGCTTCTCTATCCACTGCATTGAATGACCTTCAAACTGCCAACCAACAGCTCAAAACAGATATTGAAAAGGAACAGGAGTTAGAAAGACAGCGGGTAGACTTTTTCTCGGCAGCATCCCATGAACTGAAAACACCACTAACCATTTTGAAAGGACATTTGGCGGGGATGCTGAACGGAGTCAGCGGCTATGAAAATCACATAGAGTACATGGAGCGTTCGCTTGCCGTTGTTGATAGGATGGAAAAGTTGGTAAAAGAGCTGTTGTATGTTTCTAAAGAAGAGGGAACTCAAAAAACTGAATATAAAACCGTTGATTTTGCGGAAATACTTCGGGTACAGGTTGCCGCAGTAGCAGATTTATTGGAAGAAAAGAAACAGCACCTTGAAGCAAATATTCCTACCCGCCTTTATTGTGAAGTGGAACAAGCACAGATGGAACGGGCAATTCAAAATATATTGGTAAACGCAATTCGCTATTCTCCAAGTGGTGAATTGATTCGTATATCTTTGTCCGAAACGCATGGTACGATTCGTGGTGAAATTGAAAACACAGGTGTCCGTGTGCCTGACGATGCTATTCCACATTTGTTTGAAGCCTTCTATCGGGCAGATACATCTCGTAACCGCAATACAGGCGGAACCGGATTAGGACTTTATATTGTTCGCAAAGTCATGGAAATGCACCGAGCAAAGTACGGCATTTCCAATACAAACAATGGTGTACTGTTTTGGTTTGAATTGCCTTGCAGACAGCCGATAGACAACTCCATCTAAAATCCATAATCCATGCAAACTATATCCAAGTTGCTTTGTTATATTATAGCTGTCCTCAAGAGGGCAGCTATAATTTTTAGAAAGCGAGGTTTTATCTATGAAGAACAAAAAAATTTTGGCAATAGGACTGTGTGGAGCAATCTGTTTAAGCATTGCAGGGGTTACTTATGCAAGTGCATTGGCTTCGGACACACCAAAGGTTTCAACATCCGAAACGGGAAACACATCCGGCGCAGATATTCTCTATCAGGATACAGACGGTGGACAAATCAGCGTTGACGGTAAAAATTGGGTTGCCGAGGCAGATTATGAGAAGAACAATGCGGCACCGGATGTGCAGTGGTGGACAGCCGATGAATACGAAGCGTGGATGAACGAACAGAAAAAAGAAATGGAATCTTTGATTGGAACCGGAGATGGTTGGTATGATGGGCAAGGCGTATTCCACGAATTTACGCAGGAAAGCGTAGATGCTATGATGGACAGCTATAAAGAAACTCTGGAAAGTATCAAAAAGGGAGTATTGTATTCCAAAGACGACGGTGACGGCGATACCTACTCCATGATTCCACCTACTGAAGATGTAGTTTCCTCTTATAGTGTTGATGTAACAAAAGATAACGGAAAAACAGTACACATTGGGGATTATTCCACAGTTGAGGAATTAGACAAAGCCATTTCTGATGCAGTTAAAAATGGTCAACTCACACAAGAAGAAGCGGACTCCGTTCAGAAATAATGACTAAGCCATTCTGCCGGACGACGGCAAAAGAAAAAAAGCCGTCGTAGAGCAGACAATTTGACACG
>USOZ01000178.1 GCA_900556525.1 uncultured Oscillospiraceae bacterium
TAATGCCCGACAGGATAGCCGCCGAAACATACCTCTGCTGCGGCGCGATAACGCGTGGGGAACTCGTTCTATCGCGCGCGGATTATGCTTCGATGAGCGCGGTAACGTCCGTTCTGGACCGCGCGCCTTTGAGCCGCTGCGCCGAACAGAGCAGGTAGCCGTGTTCCTCGAGAATTTCCGTTCCCATTCGCCTGAACGCTTCTATATGAAAATCTATCGGTCTTGCGCCTATTTCACAACCTCCCGGGAATGACAGCTTGCATTGCCTCTCACGTCCGAGAAGCGCTTCCATAAAAATAATGGACGACCGCATTTCCCGCATGAGCTTTCCGGAGATAAACGCCGACGAAAGCGCCGAAGCGTTTACGGTAACGCAGTTTCCATCCCTGCGGCAGGTGCAGCCGAGCGCGGTAAGTATGCGCAGCGCCGCGTCGCAGTCGGTCAGCCGCGGACAGTTGAACAGCGTGGTTTCGCCGCCGCACATTGCCGCCGCCGCAAGGATAGGTAAGGCGCTGTTTTTCGCCCCCTGAACCGTTATTTCGCCCTCGAGCCGCTTTCCGCCCTGAATAACGAGCCGCTGCTGTCCTGACATATTATCAACCCTTTCCGCTTTTTTCTTACTTTATGCGAAAGGGTATTTTTTGGTGCGGTTTTATTTTATGAGGTCGATCATCCTGCTTACAATAACGTCTGCGGCGTTTCTCGTCCCGAGTCTTGCCGCGTTCTGTTCCATTTCGCGCAGCTTATCGGGGTGTTCGAGAAAATCCTCGACATATTCGATGAGCTTCGTTTTTTCGAGATCCTTATCCTCGATAAGGACCGCCGCTTTTTCGTCGCTCATTGAAAGCGCATTGTAGTACTGGTGATTTTCCGCAGCCTGCGGAAACGGGATAAGTATGCTGGCTCTGCCGATAGCTTTAAGTTCGGTGAGCGTCATTGCTCCCGCGCGCGAAACGATAATATCCGCCGCACACATACAAGTGTACATATTATCAATATATTCTTTAAGTATCATGCGGTCGGTGCGTTCGACCTTTTCGCGCTCCATAAGCCCGTCGAACATCTCACGCCCGTTTCCGCCGTAGCCGTGAATGTGGTTGATCCCGCCGCGCTTATTTTCCCATTTCAGAAGCTCGACTACCGCCTCGGTTATCTTGTTTGCGCCAAGGCTGCCGCCGAACGAAAGCACGGTAAGCCCGTCGGGAAGCCCCAGCCGCCTGCGCGCCGCACTGCGTTCCTCGATAGGAATGTTGCTGCGCAGCGGATTCCCCGTAACGATAACCTTTTCAGGGTACGGCAGCCGCTCCTTCGCAGCATTGTCCACAACAAAAACAAGGTCGGCTGTTTTCGCAAGCATATGGGTAGTCATTCCGGGGAGGGAATTGCTCTCGTGAGTGACCGTCTTTATGCCGAGCTTAGCCGCGCTGAGCAGGACGGGCGCGGAAACGTATCCGCCAGTTCCGACCACAACGTCGGGCTTAAACTCTTTCAGCAGTTTTTTTGCATTTGCGCGCGCGGTGATATAATAATACGCCGCCTTTGCGTTTCGGAGGATATTTTTCGGGGTTATTTTCCGCTGAAGCCCCGCCATGTGGAACGAACGGAAGTTATACCCCGCCTTTTTTACAAGCGTAGCTTCCATTCCGTCGGGCGCGCCGACGAAAAGTATCTCACTCTCGGGAAAAACCGATCTGAATTTATCCGCAATGGCAAGCGCGGGATTTATATGCCCCGCCGTTCCGCCCGCAGCAAAAATAATTCTCATCTTTTGTGTTCCTTTCGGATTAGTCAAGTGCCGCCTTGCGCGATATGTTCAGAACTATGCCCATTTCAGCAAGCTGCATCATCAGCGCGGTTCCGCCGTAGCTCAGGAACGGGAACGAAACGCCCGTATTCGGTATCGCGTTCGACGCAACCGCAATGTTCAGAAACGCCTGAAGCGCGAGCTGTATGACAATTCCGGAGCAGAGCAGCATTCCGAACTTATCGGGCGCAGCCGAAGCAATGTAAAATCCGCGCAGGATAAAAATTACGAACAGAAGTATTACGAGTATCGCGCCGACAAGTCCGAGTTCCTCACAGATTACCGAGAAAATGAAGTCGTTCTGCGTTACGGGCAGGTAGCCGTATTTCTGACGCGAATTTCCCAGACCAAGCCCGAAAACTCCGCCCGAAGCGATAGTTATGAGCGACTGATAGGTCTGATATGTACCTTTCAGAACGTCCGATTCGGGGTCGCGCCAGCTCTCGAGGCGCGTCGTAACGTAGTCATAGCCCATCGCGGGGAACACTACCATGATGATGAGGGCAAGCACGGCGATACCCGTAATGACAAGCAGAAGATGCGTGCGCTTTGCGCCGCCGATACAGAGCATAGCGAGCGAAACGCAGAAAATGATAACCGTCGCGGAAAGGTGCGGCTGCATTATAACCAGTCCGCACGCTATCGCCACGCGAAGTATTATCGGGAAAAATCCCTTTTTAAAGTCGTCCATTTTATCGTAATTTCGCTGCATATAATCGGCGATTACAAGGATAGTTGCGAGCTTTAGGATCTCCGACGGCTGGATCGTTATTTCGCCTATACTCAGCCAGCGTTCCGCGCCGCCGAGCGTTGTTCCCATTATTCGTACAAGCAGCATCAGTCCTATCGAAACGACCGTCGCCGTCTTGATGATGAACTTCTGCGCGTAGAAATGGTAATCGATAAACGAAATCAGTATCATTGCGGCAAAGCCCGCCGCCGCGAATATGAGCTGACGCTTTATGAAATAGAAGCTGTCGCCGTTATACTTCATCGCGTAGGTCGCCGAAAACAGCATTACCAGTCCGAACGCGAGGAAGATGAGTATTATCATGAAAAACGAGAAGTCGAATTTCTGCGGTATTGAGAAATTTATAAATCTTTTTACATCGGCACGGTGCTTTTTTTCAGGCACTGCCGCCGCCCCGCCGCCCATGCGTATCGGGGGCTTTCTGCGGGAATTATTTTTCTTGTCCGTAAATATCCTCCTCCTTTTTTCGTAAAAAATCGATCAGAGTCCGAACGAAAGCATAACCGCCGCCGCGCCCGAGAGCGCCGCAAGCAGCGAGAAAACAGCGTCGATCTTCAGCTCTTTCCAGCCGCGAATCTCAAAACTGTGATGAATGGGAGTCATTTTGAACAGCCGCTTTCCATGCGTTATTTTGAAATATGTCGTCTGGATAAGCACGGTAAGTGCCTCCCAGATATAGACTGCCGAAGCGATAACCATAAGGACTTCCGCGTTCGCGCCGATACCGAGCGCAACGACAAGTCCGCCGAGGAACATCGAACCTGTATCGCCCATGAACACCTTTGCGGGCGGGAAATTCCACACGAGAAATCCCAGACAGCCGCCTGCCGCCGCGACGGAAAGCACCGTCAGCCCGAACGAACCGAGCAGCCCCGTTATTACCGCGAACGCCGCGCAGTATACAAACGTAACGCTTGAACAAAGCCCGTCTATACCGTCGGTAAGGTTTACCGCGTTTACGAGGTAGAGTATCGCAAGTCCCACAAGAATATAGTAAAAATACCAGAGGTCAAGCCCGCCGAGAAACGGGATATTTATCACCGTCGAGGTGTTCCCCGAAAGGACGCGCACGGTAAAATACGCCGCGATAACGAGTATCTGCATGATTATCTTCTGCGTCGCGGTAAGCCCCTCGTTCTGCTTTTTCTTCACTTTTATGAAATCGTCGACGAAGCCGATGAAACCGAAAAGAACCGCCATGATAATGCCCGAAACCGCGTTGATGATGTTCATTCTGTCCGACTGTTCGAGCGTTATCACGCCGCCCGCGATAAGCATTATAAACCCGACCGCGAACGCCGCCGTTATCCCGATTATGAACATTACGCCGCCCATGGTCGCGGTTCCCTGTTTCTTCGCCTTGTGCCATGCGGGACCTATATCGAGTATCGTTTGACCGAATTTCAGCTTGTGAAGTATCGGGATAACAACAATTCCCAACAGCGCCGTTATCATAAACGCCGCAGCAGCCGTGATGATAAGTGTCAAAAGCATTTTGTGACCGTCCCCCTGATTTTATCGGCAGCAAAGCTCCCGTATTATTTCATGTTCGCTGAAAGGCAGATAATCCGCCCCGATGACCTGATAATTTTCGTGACCTTTTCCGCAGAGCAGAAGCACATCTCCCGCCCGCGCATTTTTTACCGCGAATTTTATCGCTTCAAGCCTGTCGATAAAGCTGTGTACTTCGCAGCTTTCGCCCTCGAAGCCCTCAAGCACCATTTTGATTATACTTTCGGGATCTTCAAAGCGCGGGTTGTCCGACGTAACGACCGCAATATCGCAGTATTTCGCCACGCACTGCCCCATAGCCTTACGCTTTCCCGCGTCGCGTTCTCCCGCAGCGCCGAAAACAATCATCATTCGCCCTTTCACAAAACCTTTCATAGCCGAAAGTATCTTTTCGAGCGCGTCCTCGGTGTGCGCGTAGTCGCATATCACGGTGTAATCCCCGTCGTAAAGCACTTCCGCGCGTCCGCACACGCCCGTAAGCGCCGAAAAAGCGCCGCATATCCCGCGTATCGGAAAT
>USOZ01000179.1 GCA_900556525.1 uncultured Oscillospiraceae bacterium
ATCGAGCCGCCGACGATCGGCAGATCTGCATTTGAACCGACAAAATAGTGCGGAAGCCATTCGATTATATCAAACAGTTTTTCAAAAACACTCGCGTCTATCTTCATCGGGACGTGTTTTTCGTTAAAAACAATGCAATGCTCGTTGTAATAGCCGTAAGGCGAGTACTGGAACTGCCATTTTTCGCCTTGAATGTCGAGCGGTATTGGGCGGAGATTTTGGCGGGCGGGGTGAGTCTTGTGACCGGGGAAGCCTGCGTTTTCGGGGCAGAGCTGACACTTAGGATAAGCCGCAGCTTTCTGAGTGAGCGCGGCGGCAATATCGCGCGGGTCTTTTTCGGGTTTCGAGCGGTTTATTGTAATGTCAAGCTGACCGTATTCGCAATCGTATTTCCACTTTACGTCGCGCGCGATACGTCCTGCGCGGACATAGTTCACCTTTTCGCTGTAGTCGAAATACCAGTCTGTAGCCTCTTTGGGGGAATTTTTGTAAAGCTCCCCGAACCTGCGGTTTATTTCGTGGGGCAGTGCGGTAAGAATGCCCATGAGCTTTGTGTCGAACAGGTCGCGCGAACCTGCCGTGTCCTCGATAACGCCGTTTTCGCAGGCATATTCAACGAGCGGTGCGAGAGTGTCGTCAATGCTGTCCGCTTCGGTATAGTTTTCGTCCGACCAGTCGTGCAGGTCAAGCGCTTCAAGTAATTGATTGCGGATAACGAATTCGTCGTCGCGCTCAATGAGGCTGTTTTTAACTGCGTAGTCGATAAGCCGCTGTATATCGCCGTAAATTTTCATGGTAGAACCCCTTTCGTTGCCTTATACTATTTTCGTTCCTATAGACAACGTCTATAGGAAGATTCGCCGAAAAAGCTGTACAACACTAATTCCGTCAAAGCCATCGGCTTTGACATACCGCTTTTTAAGCGGTAATTAATATTATAATAACGATTACATTATAACACCCGGAAAAAGAAAATGCAAGAGTTTTATTGCTTAATATTGACAAATCGCAGGAATTGTGGTAAAATAACAACTTAGAACAACGGGGTGTAGCGCAGTTGGTAGCGCGCCTGCTTTGGGAGCAGGATGCCGCAGGTTCGAATCCTGTCACTCCGACCAACTCGCGATGATTTGCCTGAAGGACTTCCGGCAACTGGTTATGACACAAGAGGTAAGTATGCAAGAGCAAAAGCTTCACTTGTTGTTTCAAGTGGCTTTGGCATGGATGCCAAATTGGGTGGTATGGTTGACCCACACATGCAACCTACATATTACCTTATTGCTCATAACACATACGAATCGCAATATGATTCTGAATGAAGGGTGCGAGTATGAAGTTAAGCTTAAAAAAATATGTTACGATGACTGCACTAAACATTGTGGTTGTTATCGTGTACTTTGCAATAAGCTTTTTCGTCTTACCTAATATTCCAGGCATCGGAAAATCTATCAGTACGGATTTAGATGTTATAATAATCAGTCTGCCTATTTTGCTGATTTCAATTATCATGATGATTTACGAGCAGCATTTGCAGTTTTGGATTGTACCAGATATCATCTACTGTGTTCTTATGATTACAACCTCAAATGATATTTTTCATCCATATGGAATAGGTGTATTTGGGTTTGATCCATTAAACCGAGCTTATGAAAAGGATATTGCACTTATTGAGAGCATTATTGTTTTGACTATAATGCTAATAGTTCAATCAGTCGTCAAATTACTGAACAGACTAATAAAAAGAAAAAAGGACGGTGATAAGGGAAAATCTTGATTGATTTATTCAAGACATAAGTGTAGGTTTTGGTGAAACTGTATTACAAGATGGCAAAACAGTAAGTTTGTATTGAGGGATCTTATATCCGTGGCGGAACACCGTCTAGGATTTTTTAACCCAAAGCACATAACAACGACTCAGTGCAGGTTACCTCCCTGTGTAAATTGATGAACGCAAACAAAAATTAATTTACACATGAGGAACAAGTAATGTCCAAAAAACACGCCATGAAGAATGGCATAACCGTTGAGCCCTTGGATACGCTGAAAAAAGTATTTTCGTCAGTCACCCAAAATGCCCAAGTTAAGTTATCTATATTGACTAAATTGTGAACACAGGTTCGTGGATTTTGCTTTCCTCGAACCTGTGTTTTTACAGTTCACGTACGATTTATATACAGTTCACGAACAACCCCTTGAAAATACGACATTTTTCTTGTAAGATATCTTTGGAAGGCAGATTATACTCTATACAGCAATCAGGCTGGCAAAACGTATGAAAGGTTGTGTGCTATGTTTGCGTGCGCGCCGCTTCCCCGAAAGCAGCAAAGCACCCGATAGCTCCACGCACCGTAAAAATTCCCTCGGCGCACCTTTGTACGCCAAGGGGATTTTTTATGTTCTGTTTAAATATCTTTTCGTATACGCAGAATGTTCTGCCCGTCGCGGTATTCATAAGTGATCTCGTCCATTGTCTTTTTCACCATGAATATGCCAAGTCCGCCGATTTCGCGCTCGTCGGCTGAAAGTGTCAGATCGGGGTCGTCTTTTTTCAGCGGGTCATACGGGATTCCGTGGTCGATAAAGGTGACGATTACCGACACGGGCGCTTCTGTGACTTCGACGCGCACGGTTGCGGGTCCCGTTTCGGGGTTGTAGGCGTAGTGTGCTATATTTCCGAAAAGCTCGTCGATCGCAACGTCAATTTGCATCTGAGCTTTCATGGGGCAGCCGATCGCTTCAAGCTGTTCATTCACAAAATCGGTAACTTTTTCGATATTTTCAACCGTTGCCGTTATTGTCATTTCTTTCATTTTCAGCACCTCCGTTATATTTGAGATAAACCATCGTTATGTCGTCAAACTGCGGCGCGTCGCCGACAAACGCGTCAACGTCCGCCTTTACCGCCTTGCAGACTTCCTCGCCGCTTAGTCCATGCAGCGTATTCATAAAGTTTAGCAGCCTTTCCTCGCCGTACAGTTTATTTTCCGCGTTCGTTGCTTCTGTAACTCCGTCGGTATACAGATATATCTCGTCGCCGCGTGAAAGCTGCAGCTCGTTTTTCCTGTATTTCATTCCGTCCATGCCCGCGAGGACAAGTCCCGCTTTTGAGCGGAGATATTCAAAATTACCGTCTGCGTGCCTTACAAGCGGGGGATTATGTCCCGCGTTGGCGAATTCGACCGCTCCCGTTGTAAGGTTAAGCACGCCGAGCCACGCTGTAACGAACATACCCGTTTCGTTATTTTCGCAGAGCTTTTCGTTTGCAATGGCAAACACGTCGTTTACGGGCTTGCCCGATTCGGCGTAGCCCTTGATTATCGTTTTCGCTGTCATCATGAACATTGCTGCGGGGATACCTTTTCCCGACACGTCCGCTATCAGGAAAGCGAGCTTGTTTTCGCCTACGAAATAGAAGTCGTAGAAGTCGCCGCCGACCTCCTTTGCCGTGTCCATTGAAGCGAAAATCTCAAACTCCGTGTGACCGGGGTAGGGCGGAAAAACCGTCGGTATTGCGGAATGCTGTATCGCCTTGGCGAACTCCAATTC
This sequence comes from uncultured Oscillospiraceae bacterium, assembly GCA_900556525.1. GTDB lineage: Bacteria > Bacillota > Clostridia > Oscillospirales > Ruminococcaceae > Ruminiclostridium_E. The sequence goes on from USOZ01000179.1 coordinate 3,547, forward strand.
CTTGTCGATACGCGCGGCAGCTTCGGCAATGTACCGCTTCAGCGTGAGAACGGTAGAGTTTATGTCGTCGGAGAGCGACGCGAATTCCTCGTTTGAACGCACGTCAACTACGACGTTGAGATTTCCTCCCGTTATCTCTGCGAGCGATAGGTTCACTTTTCTCATGTTGTCCACGACCAGCCGCTTTATCAGGAAGTACACAACGATAAACAGCATACCGAAGATGACGAATTCCATGAAAACCGTGACATAAACGGATACGTCGCGCGAAAAGAGCGCTTCTGTCTGAGGCATTGCCGCAACAATGCAGTAGCCCTCCGAAACAGCGTATGAACAGAAAGCCTTTTCGCCGTAGACAACAGCCTCGAAAGGTTCTCCCGACGGCATTTTGTCCAAGTCTATGTATATTCCCGTCACATCAAGGTTCTGACCCTCTTTGCCGTGCCTGTCGCTTACGATATTCCAGTCCTCGTCGGCTATGATGATACAGCCGTTTTCTCCAACATGGCGATTTCGCGTAACTCCGATAACCGTATCGTCAATGTCGCGCTGAAAACGCTCCGCGTCGTAAGCGACCTGTAGAAATCCGCCGTTTTCAAGTGCAATTCCCGCATATTTTCGTGAAATATCGGGGTTTGAGGAGGTCGGCATATAGCTTTGAACATATTCCTTAGTTTTTCCGTCGAGAAGAACGAGAAATTCTGCCGACTGACTTCCGCCGCGCATATCATAGTTGAGAAAACTGTCGTATGTTGATGCGGTTATGATGCCGCTGCTGTCAACGAGATTTATTTCGGCAATATCATATTTTTCCCCGAGCGTTTTAAGCCATGAGGAATTGACTTTTTCGGCGCCGCCTATATCCGCCGCGATTTGCCTTGTTATCGACAGCAGGTTTTCATTCGAGGCTTCAATTACGTCCTCGCGGACGTCTTCGATATTCAGTTTTATAAGATTATTTGCTTCATTTACGGAAAGCTCGGTCTGGACCGCCCATGTAAATACCGTAGTCATCAGAAAAGCCGCCGTAACG
>USOZ01000180.1 GCA_900556525.1 uncultured Oscillospiraceae bacterium
CGTTGTGGTCAGTATTACCGACGAGGAGTGTGATGTGGTTCTTGATATGGGGGATGTGACGGACGCGAAGCGTGCACAGGTGGAGGATATTGTCAAACGCAAGACCGGTGTAGCAGCAGAAAATATCGTCATTACACCGATTGAATAAAATTAGTTGAAAATACATATTTTTTAGAGTAATATAAACTTTGATATGCATTTATATCAAGTTTTGGAGGATCTATTGTGAGCAACTTAAGACAGAAGAAGTAACCGAAATACCTCTCTGCTTCTCAATCTCCATCCAGTCGGACACAGCGTGCTTTGCAGTCGCCTTTCCCTTTACCGAACCCGCCTGGTTGATAGCGCCTCCGTACAGAAGGAACTTCTCCGTCAGTGTCGTCTTACCGGCATCCGGGTGAGAAATGATGGCAAAGGTCCTGCGGCGTGAGATCTCTTCGTGAAGCGTGGCCATAGTGTCGTCTCCTTGCATACGGTGTTTGTCAATACAAATAGGCAGTTTATCATAGCTTTTCCGCATTTGCAAGGCGGCAGAACCAAAATCTGCGGAAAAATGAAAAATACGGCTTGACAAACGCGAAAGAATCTGCTATTATCGTCAATGTTCCGCGGGCGTAGCTCATCTGGTAGAGCGCCACCTTGCCAAGGTGGAGGTAGCGAGTTCGAGCCTCGTAATCCGCTCCAAGGACTGCAAATGCAGTCCTTTTTCTTTTGCATTTTTTAATCTTTATTTCACTTTCTGCACTTTTTCGGATATATTTTGCCCGCGTTAAGAGCAAAAATTATCTGTCCCGCCGCACAAAATTTGCCGTATGGCTTGCGCGGCGGGATTTTTTGTGATAAAATATGAAGTAACAAATATTGAAAGGACATTCCACCACATGAACTTTCTGAAAAAATTCGCTGCGTCAATAACCGCAGCCGCCCTGCTCTGTGCGTCGCTGCCCGCAGTTTCCGCGCAAAGCGCAAAGCTCTCATATAAAATTTCTTATAAGAGCAAATCCACCATCCTGACGCTTATCCCGTCGGAAAGCGACAGCGAGATCCGCTACACGACCGACGGTACTTCCCCGAATTCTCGCTCTGCGCTGTACACGGACAGCATAAGCACCGACCATGCAATTACCGTCCGCGCCGCCGAGTTTGACGAAAACGGCAAAAAAATAAGCTCAATAAAGCTTAACGTGAAGCGCAAATGCCGCAAAGTCACGCTAGCAGCGGAGAAAACCACCGACGGGTTTATAGTCGCGCTCGAAAGCCCGACCGAGGGCTGCAAAATTTATTACACTACGGACGGCAGCAAGCCGACAGCCGATTCCACGCCTTATAACGGCTTTTTCACCGTAAAAAAAGGCACAAAGATACGCGCTGTAGCGATAAAAGACGGCTGGAAAAACAGCGCAATTTCAACATTTACCGTAAAAAAATCGGTAGGGACTCTTCCCGAGGAAATTTTGACCGAAGCGGCTGAGACTGCTCCCGAAACTGACGAAACCGTTTCTGCGATACTGAAGAGCGTGAACGATTACCGTGCGGAAAATGGGCTTAGCACGCTCATTCTCGATCCGGTACTTTGTGAAGCGGCGGCTCAGCGCGCTTCCGAGATAGCCGAGGATTATTCCATAAAGCACACCCGCCCCGACGGACGAAAATGGATAACGGTTCTGGACGAGTTCAACTTCGTATACTGCTACGGCGGCGAAAATCTCGCATACACACAGGGCGCGAAAAACACCACCGAATTCGTAATGAGCCGCTGGATAGCCTCGGCTGACCACCGCCATAATATCCTTAATGAATACGGCTCGCTCATAGGCATAGCATACGTCAAAAAGGGCGACTTTGTTTACTGGGTGCAGATTTTCGGCGAAAGAATGTAAATACAATACCGCAGGACGTTGGATTTTTATTCCGACGTCCTAAATTTGTCAAAAGGCATTTTTGGACAAATTTACAGCCTTTGAGAAACACGCGCAGACGGCGCGCGAGTTTATCGGCGGGCTGAGGGTATTGGAATAAATTTACGGCGCGCTATTCAGTTTTCTGAATTTCTGCCGATATTATATTTATGGCGGCACAGCCGCATATCGTATGTTGAAAGGAATGGTCGGACAAATGGCTTTTGATTCGCTGCGCGGTGAAAAGATTTATGTCAGCCAGACGGCAAGAACTTTTATTTTCGGGGATTATTTCTCGGTTTTTGAACAGGACGAAGAAGTCCCGACTATATATGAATGGAGCAAAGTAAAGTCATATACGGAAACAACAGGCGGATATCAATTCATTACCGATGATTCCCAGACTTATTTTATTCCGATGAATTCTTTTGCGGACCGCGAGCAGGTAATACGCTGCCGCAGCATTGCTGAAGGGCAGCTTAATCAGGACGTCTGCCACCTTCAGCGCAGAATTGTCCCGCCGAAATATAACTATGTCGGAATGGAAGTTCCCGAAGAAGCGTTTTCGGCAAGCTGCATATACGGCGAGCGCGATATAAACCCCGGAAACGTTGCGCGCGTTCATGTAAAAGCGTGGCGGCACCTCATTGCCGCGGGCGTGCTTGTCTGCTTTATTGTATTTATTGTCCTTAATATCACTTTGGGAAATCTCCCCGAGCGCTGGTATTATTATGCGCCTATTTCGGTTTTTGCGGGAATAGGTACGGGCGCGGTAATTTATGTTATAAGCGGAATTATCGCAAAAATGAGGTATTCCGAATTTCTGAAATATGACATTTCAACTACGGAGGAAATGGTCATAGTTGTCGCGAAAGAGGGATTCGGTCTTACCGAGCGCTGCGTTTTTTCGGGAACTGACCTTATACCGTGGACAAAAGCCGCTTACAGCATTGAAACAAAGGAAACCATCGTTATCGCCTGCAAGGACGGTTCAGTCTGCTGGATCCCCAAGCAGATATTCCCCAAAAACCAGCAAATTCCTCTTTCAACGTTTGTTGCTCAAAGAGTTGACGCAAAATAGTATAACGGCGAAGGGAGAAAAAAATGAAGCCAACAATTATTATGGAATCTCTCCGTAATTCTCTCGGAGAATATATTCTGGTAAACGTCATAAACGGCGCGGGGGTTATCGGGACCTGCGACACCACGCACGCTCCTCACACGACCCGCCGCACGCTTTACGCCGAAACGCACAGCCTCGTCAACGTTTTTTCAACAACGGGAGAGGAAAGCTCTAACCGTCAGATATGGCAGAGCGTTTCGATCGACAAATGCGGAAAATCGCTCGATATGAAACTTACCGAAGCGTGCGAGAACTTTTTTGAAAGGTCTGCCCCGCTCGGTACGGCAATTCAGCCTGTCATGGAGCTGCTTACGGACGGACTTTACGTTGTTCACGCGGATAAGACAGTCCCGACAGACGGCGCGGGAAACTTTTTCTGGAACGCATATCAGGTAAAGCACGAACTGAACGGTTCGGCTCCGTTTAACCACATTATCGGCCGCGAAAGAGATTTTTCGCCGCCGTTTATCGTTCCGACGCAGAATTTTGCCGCGTACAGCGAAAAAGCCATTTCCGCTTCAATAAAGCGCGTCAAGCGCGGAAAAAAGATAGGCGGAATTGCTTATCACCTTACGGGGATGTTCTCCGCCCTGCTCTGCGGACATACCGACGCAGCAGCGGCAGTTGCATATAAAAGAAAATTTCCGTGCATTATAATCGAACCTCTTCGTGACGCGGCATACGCGACCGACGAAAACGGAAACGAACACATATCGTTCCTTACCTGTCCGTATGCAAAACTGCCCATAAAGCAGCTTTCACGCGGAATGATCGAAAGCTTTCTGCTTAACCGCCGCTTTTCAATGCCCGACTTCCGCGAAGAGCTCTGCCGCAAGGCTGATAAAACGATAAATTCCAAGCACGCGGTAAGAAGCCTGCCCGACTCGATAATACACAACGCGGAACAATATCCCGACGCAGAAATGCTTGTTTCCGCATTCGCGATCACCGAGCTTACCAACGAGCAGCTTGACTTGCTCATAAGCGGCGAGACAATGTGCGATGGAAAATACATAATTTCGGCGAATTACTACGAAAGCATAGTTTACGCCTGCAACTATTTACAGTATAAGGACAAGCAGCGTTTCATAACTTTCGCGATCTCTCTGCTCAACACTCCGACGCTTGCTCCGACCTATCGTTACATTGCCGAGCGTATGCAATATGTGATCGACGCGCGCATAAAGGACGCATTCAAAAATGTTCTCGCCTCGGACGAACCCGCGTACAAACCGATAAAGGACATTGCCCAGCGCTATCTTGAACACTTCGACGACAACATGGAACAGAGTGTAAACTCGCTCATTACGGCTGACGACGAGGCGCAGTCCGAAACCGAGTCGGCATCCAATCCCAAAACGCTGAGCAGTGCGATCTCCGAAGCGCGAGAAAACGTTGACGAAGAGAAAAACGACGCAGCCAACGACAACTTCTCGGCGCTGAAACTCGGTCAGGCTGTCAAAAACAGCGCACCTCCGCCCGCTGCGGAGAGATAACGCGCGGCGCGCCGGCTTTTGCCGCAGGCAAAAGC
>USOZ01000181.1 GCA_900556525.1 uncultured Oscillospiraceae bacterium
CAGGGGCGCCGCCCCTTGACCCCGCAAGCCTTTAAAAAGGCTTGACCTAAACTTTCTTTTTAATCTTCGCCAAGTTTCAGCGCTTTATTCACGTTGATTTTCTTTATAAGTCTGCCGAGAATTGCAAATCCTCCGCCAAGCATAAGCACAATTATCACATAAATTTTTATATAATCGCTCTGCGCGGCGGCAACGTGGAACGGCGGCACCTGATCCGCAGGACTGTACATAGAACGGAACAGCGGCACGAACAAATCGCTGACAAATCCGCCGATAATAAACGACATCGCTATCGAAACGCCGGACACAAGAAGCTGTTCATATCCAATTATGCCGATTATCTCCTTAAACGTCACACCCATAGCGCGCAGTATGCCGAACTGAAGCGTGCGGCTTCGTATAGAAAGAATCCAATAGATAAGAAATCCGATTATCGTCATTATCATGATTATTACAAAGCTCATGGTGAGTGCGCCGTTCATCCCCTGAAGCTGCGGGTCGTTCTTCTCCTGAATAAGAAGCTGCGACGAGTCCGTGATATATTCGATAGGGATACGCTTTTCCTTAATATCACTGTACAAGGCTTCGCTGGTCGCGCCGTCCGCCATATCGATCCACACCTCGTACGGCTCAATATCCGTCAGATTGTAAATATAATTGTAATTCATCACGATAAAGCAATTTACCGCGTAGGAAGCCGTTTCTTCATTGGTTTCCTCCTGTTTTTTGGAAGGCTTCGCGCTTTCGGAGCCTTTTGCAGATTCGTTCGGATTTATGCCCGGCCAATAATCCACAATCGCAACAACGGTCGCCGTTACATTGTCGTTGCCCGACCATTTTGCGGAAATCGTATCGCCGAGTTCAAGCTCGTATTTGTCCGCAAGCGCCCTTGAAATAAGAACACCAGACGGATATTTCTGCAAAGCGTTGCAGTAGTTCCACCAGTGGACCGGCAGCAGGTCATTTCTGAACCATGCCGTTTTTGCGAATTTATACGGTTCTATTGCCATAAGCGTTACGCCATTTTCGGTCTTTTTATCGACTGTTACTTTAGCACTTTTATTTATAAGCACGCGTGTTGCGGTTTCAACACCTGTAAGCTGCTCAAACCGCTCAAAATCGCGTTCAACATATCCCGTGACCGTCATGCTCGAATCCGAGGTCGTCGTTTCCGCCCAGTATTCTTTAAGCCGTATGTCCGCGCCCGTGGAGTAGTAGATTCTGTCCTCTTTTTGATTGTTTATCGTGCGCGCAGTATTCGCCGAGAAAATTCCCAGCGAAAATGTCACGATCAAGAACAGCATAAGAAAACGGACTTTTCCGCCCTCCGCGCGGCTGACCGACGTTATCGCCATGTACTGCGACGGAGTCCAGAGCGGACGGAACACCGTGTAAATTCCACGCAGAAAATACGGATAAATGCGTATAAAAAGCAGTCCCAGTCCCATTACAAGGCAAGTCGAGAAAATGAAGAAAAGCGGATTTATTTCACCCGTGGACGTTTCGGAAACGACCTCGTTTGCGGTGTAGATACCGTAGAAAACAAGACCCGCTGCGATAAGAAGAATATCAATACAGCATTTTTCCCAGAGTTGTACCTTTACAACCTTCGTTTTGCTCGCCTTATATTCAACTATCGACAGCTTTGACGCGGGGATTATCGGTATCATCGTCGTAAAGAAGAATACGACGACCGCCAGCAATGCGTAAAGCACCGCCGTACTTGTTATTTTTGCCGAAATGCCCGTGCGGTTGACAAATTCAAGAAATCCGTTTGAAACACCGAGAAAACGCGTCAGAATAAGCCCGATAAACGGCGCGGTTATGAGCGTTACAAGCCCCAGTATGCCAGATTCAGCCGCGTACAGGAAAAATATCTGCAAAGAGCTTGCGCCACGGCTCTTGAATACGGCAATTTCGTTCTTCTCCTGCTCTACGTTAAGCTGCGACACCATGAACAGATAAAACGCAAGCATTACCATTGTCGGTATCTGAAGCGTCCAGAGTATTCCCGTCAGCTTCTGCGATTCTATCGCATATTCCTCAAGAATATCCGAAACGCCCATGCTGAACGAGTACCCGAGCGATTTATAATAATCAAAATCTTCGGAAATAGCCGCCGTTACGGACGGAAGATCGTTCATATCCATAGACTGATATGAAAAAGCGTATCTTACCGCTATATCAGTAAGCTGAATATTCCCTCCAGCGAGCAGCTTTTCGGAAAAGCAGCCGTAATCGAAAATCAGCGCGTTTATATACTTGTCCATTGTTTCCGACCAGTATATATCGTTCGGGTCGGACTGTTCATAAATTCCGACAATGCGCACTTTCAGCGCGGGACGGCTTGTATCGACCGAGCGCACGTCGTATTCCCCGCCTAGTATTACGCCAAGCGATTTAAGCGCCGCTTCGCTCGCGACAGCCTCATATACACCGTCCTCAGTGATACCGCCATCGCAGTACATACGTCCGCTTTTGATAACGGTGTGGTCTGAAAAACCCGTCATAGACGTTATCTTTACGCGCGTGGAGTTCTGTCCTCCTGCGGTAAGATACTGCAAATTGTCAATAACGACGGTTTTTTCCGCGCCCACGGGGATCTTTATGCCGCTCACGCGCTCTCTGACCGTCTGCGGAAGCTGATTTATCATGTTGAGCTGTTCGCCCGCCGAAACATTTGAGCCGATAGTCTTTTCAACAGAATAAATTCCGGGGAATTCTCCCGTCGAAAGCTGATACGACTCCATATCCTTTATAAGCATACGCTGAAGCGACGCGTCCATGTAAATCGGAACGGCGCTCATCATTCCCGCAGCCATAAGAAAACCGATAAAAAGGCAGAGAACCATCCACTTGGTCTTGCACATTTTTCTTAAAAGTAATGTTAACAAGGTCTGCTCCTTACTTGACGATTACTTGATCGCCTGCTTTTAATCCGCTTTTTATTTCAATTTCAGTTGCGTTTGAAATTCCCGTTACAACGTCAACCTCGCGCTTTTCGCCGTCCGCATAAACCTGAACATATTTGCGTTCGCCGTCGGTTTTTACAAGATGTTTCGGTATAACGACCGCGTTTTCCGCCGTCGCATTGACCTTTACAATGTCTGCGAGCGCGCCAAGATATGCAAATGCGGGCTTATCTCCGTCAAAATCGGCATAGAGTGCATTCACATTGCTGTCGCCCGCCTCGCGCGCGTCCTCGGGGCTGTATGTTATAGTTGCGTCGTATGAAAGACCGCTGATATTCACGGTCACCTTGTCACCTGTTTTGAATGTTATCGACTCGGGATATTCTGCGTCAACATAAAGGTCGTCGGGGTCAACAATTCTCGCCAGAACCTTATACGGATCCATTTCCGTGCCGGGATTGAGCTTGTACACATACGAAACCTGACCGCTTATCGGTGCGAATACCATTGAGCCGTCATATTCCGCCTGATACATATCGAGCGTATTTTGCTCGATTTCAAGCTGAAGTCGGTCAGCCTGCGAGCCGCTCGAATTGTATTTGAGCTGCGCCGCCTGAACCTTTAGCTTCTGAATTTCAAGCTCATATTCAAGCGCCCCCGTGTTCATATCGGCAATGAGGTCGCCTTCTTTAACGAAGTCGCCCGCCTTAACATAAATATTTTTCACGCGCCCCGTATAATCGGTGAAATAGCACTCTTTTTCCGTGCGCGACTTAACGTACCCCGTAACGGTCACGGTGTTCTGAATAGTCTTGATCTTCGCTGTATATGTAGAATAAATGGAACCTGATGAAACCCTAATAACAGCCTGAAGTACCAAGTATAAGGCAGGCGGCTGCGGCTATGGCGATTTTCCTGTTCATAAAATTCTCCTATCAAAGAGCGGTTAAACGTTTTCATGGCATTATGCCACACCTTTTTTATAATAACATTTTTTTTGCATTTTTTCAATCCCTTTTTAGGAATTTGGCAAAATAAAAAAGACCGTCTCATAAGAAACGGTCTTTACTATCAATAGCGGTATAAATTTCTGTGGCGAATTTTAAGAATAGCAATCGGAATTACCGCAACAATAAGGAATGCCGCAGCCGCACATATCAGCGCAAGCAGAAACGGCGGAAATCCGCTGCCCGAATTGTTTTCAGTAGCTGAAACAGGTTCGGTTTTGCTTGTCTGCTCGGTGTAATAAGTACGCCGACTTCATCAGCTTCGTCGGAATCGACAACACAGCCGCCCCAGCCGTCGACGCCTTCGTACACCCCGTCGGACTCGCGCACAATGTACGCTCCGCAGGTAATAAATGTCAGAAGCGGTCCGGGAACCGATTACGACAAAATGGGCGTTGTTTATGCGAATTCCGAAGTTACTGTAGTAGGCAGCAGCGGAGATTGGCTTGCTGTTTCATACAACGGACAGACAGGATTTATTCCTCTGAAATTTCGGGTTCAATGTCGTCGATAACTGCGTCGGGAGTTGTCTGTTCCGTCGTAGTCGTAGGATTTGTGATAGCACCCTCCGCCGCCGAAGTCACGGCAGCTTCGCTTGAGGTTGTCGCAGGCGCGAACG
>USOZ01000182.1 GCA_900556525.1 uncultured Oscillospiraceae bacterium
CGCCGCTTCTGCGTTGGAAAATAAAGGAAAAAGCCTGAGAAACCTCAGGCTTTCTTTTTCACTTTTTTTCATCCTCCGTAAGCTCGGAGATTATCTTAATGAAACTGTCCGCGTCGGTAAAATCGCGGTAAACGGACGCGAAACGTATATACGCAACATGGTCTGTTTCTTTCAGCTTTTTCAGCACCATTTCGCCGATTTTCTCGGACGTAACTTCGCGCTGGAAGTTATTTTTCAGCTCGCTCTCGATATCATCGACCATTTTTTCGATCGCTTCGAGCGTTACGGGGCGTTTTATCGTCGCGCGGAGCAGCCTTTCGACAAGCTTCTGCGAATCAAACGGCTCGATCGACCTATCCTTTTTGATAACGACCAGCGGGATATTTTCAACGACCTCGTATGTCGTAAATCGGCATTTGCACGAAAGACATTCCCGCCTGCGGCGGATTTTTCCGTCGGTCGGGCGCGAGTCGATAACCTTGCTGTCTTCATAACCACATTCGGGACATTTCATAAAACGGCTCCTTTCTGCGACTGACGAGTTTTCTTTTTATTATAGCATTTTTGCAGCAAAAATTCAAGAATTTTGGAGCATTTTTTCAATTTTTTTCACTCCGTCGGAGAGCTCCTCATAAACGCCGTAATTGCTCCTGTAAAGCTCGATAAGAAGCGCACCGTGATAATCAAGCTGCCTTAGTTTCGCGATTATAGCGGGAAAATCCTCGTTCCCCGCCCCGACAGGCAGACAATCGGATTTGCCGTTAGCGTCGCTTACATGAACGTGGATAACGTCTTTCCCGAGCGCATCGATTATCTCGGTGGGCTTCAGCCCGCTGCGGCGCGCCTGCTTTAAATCAAGCACATATTTCGTCCTCGAACCGCACTGTTCGCGCAGCCGTTTCAGAAAATCAAGGCTTCCGCTCTTGCAGTAGCTTATGTTTTCCTGCGCGATCGTTACGTCGAATTCGTCCGCCGCGTCGAGCAGCCTGCTAAACTGTTCAAAATAGCGTTCGTCCGAGCATTTCGCGCTTAAAATCGCCCCGTGGAGAATAAATATCTTTGCTCCGAGCCGATTCATACATTCAAAATAGCGCTTGTAAATGTCGATAAGCGCCTGCTGTCTGCGGGGATAATCCGAAAAAAGGAAAAGGCTCTCCATAGGCGAGGTAAACGGGTGAAGCGACACAACGTTTATGCCGTAATCCCTCACAGTCCGCAGGATCTCGTCGAATATCCCGCCCGAGATCTCCGAAAAATCATTCATAAATATTTCCGTATTTTTTACGCCAAGCTCTCCGAGCTGCTTCACGGCCCGCTCCGTTTCGAGCGGATAAAGCGACGCGCTTGATACTCCGGCAAGCATTTAAGCCCTCCTTTCATGACCGAGAAAATCGGATTTGCCCCACAGATCGTTTCCGTGGGGCAATCGTTTTTACTTCTTTTTGTTCTTTGCGTCAGCGCCGGGGCGTGTATTCCACGCAGCCCAGAGCGGCCCGCTTATGAATACCGATGAATATGCGCCCGCGATAAGTCCGACAAGCATCGGGAAAACGAAGCTCACTATCGACTCAACGCCGCATACCAGCGCTACAACACACATTGCGAGAACCGCGAGAACTGTGGTGATAGTCGTTTTCATAGCGCGCGTAAGCGTCTGCCAGATACTCGAATTTACAAGCTCGGGAATGTCCATTTTCTTTCCGTAGAGCTTGCGGTTTTCACGAACACGGTCGAACATTACGATAGTGCTGTTTATCGAATAACCGAGAATTGTAAGGATAACCGCCATAAAGTTCGCGTCGATAGGCAGGCGGAAGAAAACGAACGAAGCGAATACCATAAATACGTCGTTTGCAAGCGCCACAAGCGAGAACATACCCGCCGACCAGCCGCCTATGTTCTTAAATCTGAACGCAATGTAAATGACCAGAAGAATAAACGAGAAAATAACCGCTACAAAGCACTTCAGGAAGAACGAGAAGCCCGCCGAGGGATTTACGTCCTGGCTGTTTACAAGGGTAAGGTCATTTTCGGGTAACGCCGCAGCGAGCGTATCGGAAACCTGATACTGAACGTCTGCGGTAAGACCGCTCGCGGAGGAGAACGAAACCTGAACGGTTTCGAGGTCGCTTCCGAACGCGGAACCCGTTGTTACGCCGACTGTTCCGAGGTCGAGTCCCTCGACCGTGCTTTTTACCTTAGCAGTGTCGATAGTTCCCGAATAGCTGTAGGTGAGCATCGTTCCGCCCTTGAACTCAATATCGACTTCAACGCCGAGAATAAGGGCAACAATTATTGTTATCGCCGCAATTATAAGCGGAATCACGCAGAAGATCTTGCGCTTGCCGACAAAATCGAAGACTTTATTTTCCATTTTTAACACCTCCGTATAATGCAGGCTTGCGGAATATCTTGAACCGTGAAAGCGACATTGTCATAAGTCTTGTCGTAAAGATACCGAACAGGAAGTTCAGGACAACGCCGACTGCAAGCGTATAGCCGAAGGAGTAAATGGAACCGGCTGTCGAAACGCCGAACCAAGTGAACACGGGAGTAAGAATGATGGAGCAAATGCTGTCGGGAGTTCCGAAAGCACCCATTAAGATGACCGCAATGATAAGCATTGTGATATTTCCGTCGAAAATCGCGGAGAACGCACGCTTAAAGCCTGTGTAAAGCGCGCCGTCAATGGTCTTTCCTGCGCGAAGCTCTTCCTTGATGCGCTCGTTGGTGATAACGTTCGCGTCAACGCCCATTCCGACCGCAAGAATGATACCCGCGATACCGGGGATAGTGAGCGTGAAGCTGTCGTTGAACGAGAAGAAGCCCGTTACAGCCGCAAGAGTACCCGCGACCTGACCTGCAAGCGAAATGACCGCAACAACGCCGGGCAGACGGTACATTGCGATAACCATTATAGCAATAAGCGCGAAAGCGATAACGCCCGCGATAGCCATTGCGTCGCGCGCACCCATACCGAGCGTAGGCGAGATCGTGCTGAAGCTGTCGGTGATAAGTTTAAACGGAAGCGCGCCGCCGTTTATCTTTGTAGCAAGGTCGTTAGCCTCGTCATAATCGCTGAAACCGCCCGAGATCGTAGCTTCGCCGTTGGAGATTACAGCGTTTACGGTAGGCGCGGAGATCTGAACGTCGTCCATCCAGATAGAAATGCGCGCGCCTGTCGAATATGCCTCGGTGGTAGCGTCCTTGAACGCTTCCTTACCGCTGTCGTTAAGTTCAAGAGCGACCGCATATTCCTTGTTCTGCGTATCGTAGTAGGCGGTAGCCTTTGATACGTCAACGCCCGAAAGAACAAGCGGAAGATCCTCGTATGTTCCGTCTGTCGCAATGTCCCCGCTGTAGCCCTTGCGGAAAGTGAGCATAGCCGTTTCGCCAAGTTCCTTTACCGCCTGTTCGGGGTCGAAGCTGTCGTCGCCGGACTGCCAAGGGAAGCGGCAGATTATACGATCGCTGTTGTAGTCAACGTAAATTTCATAGTCGGTGATATTTTTTCCGACCATACGCGTTTCGATTATCGCCTTTGCCGAATCCATTTCGTCGTTCGTCGCGTCATAATCCTCGGGAGGCGTAAATGTTACGTCAACGCCGCCGCGTATGTCGATACCCCAGCGTATATCGTCAACGCCTCTTACATAAACCGTTTCAATGTCGCCGTAATATGTGCTGAAGCCCGCGATAGACAGATAAACGAATACCGCGATCAGTACGAAAACGACAAAGAAAACGGGCTTTTTAACCTGTTTCAATTTGTTGTTTCACTCCGTTTCTTTTTCTCGGCTCTCGCCGAACATAACATACTATAATATTATAGTGCAAAAACACTTTCCCGTCAAGCCTTTTTTCGGATTTGTCGCCTTTTTTTCACTTTTGCAGGAGCAAATGTCCCCCAAAAAGCCTTTAAACGGAAAGCTCAGCCTTTTCGCCGAGAATATCCTTGTTCTTTTCGAGAACAGGGCGGATAAAATCGCTGATGAATTCGTCTACCTGCTCCGCGGAACGTCCCGTGAAATGCTCGGGCTGAAGAGTTGCTTCTATCTCTTCCTTCGTTATCATGAACATCGGGTCGGAAGCGATACGGTCAACAAGGTCGTTTTCGCCGCCCTCTTCCTTTATTATCTTGCCCGCCGCCATGCTGTGCTGACGAATTTTCTCGTGAAGCTCCTGACGGTCGCCGCCCTTTTTAACTGCCTGCATCATGATATTTTCTGTAGCCATGAACGGCAGTTCGCGCATTACGCGCTGGCGAATGACCTTATCGTAAACGACAAGCCCGTTGAATTTGACGTAGCGCCCACAATCATCAACGACAGAACAATGGTTCCGCTCCGTGCAATCTTTGAAGCACTCGGCGCAGATGTTGACTGGGACGACGCAACAAAGACAATCACAGCGGTAAAAGACGACACGACCATCAAGATGCAGATCGGAAACGACAAGATGACAAAGAACGGTGCAGAAAGCACACTTGATTCCGCACCTGTAATCATCGATTCGAGAACTCTCGTTC
>USOZ01000183.1 GCA_900556525.1 uncultured Oscillospiraceae bacterium
CCGGAAAAGCCGTTTTTGTGGAAATACCGGATACGATTTGGGACATCTTAGTTTTCACCATAGATTCCCAGTTTTCAAAAATATCAAATAACCGGTACAGATCCCCCAACTCTATGATTCGAATTCCCTTTATATATTCCGCCTCATATCTGTTATCCGACGGTAAAATACATGTTTTGATTCCTTTTTCCTTCGCCGTAATTAAAACAGGCAAAATTCCGGGAACACCTCTGACCTGTCCATCCAGCCCTAGCTCCCCAATGGCGATCCACTGCTCATCCTTTGGCAACTCCACTACTCCCATTGTTGCCAGAATACCAATTGCAATTGGCAGATCAAAAGCGGTCCCGCCCTTTTTGATACCTGCCGGCGATAAATTGATCGTCACCCGCTTAGGCGGAATCGCATATCCAATGTTTTTCAATGCAACACGGACACGCTCGGACGATTCCCGGACCTCATGACCAAGATTTCCAACCATGTCCATACACGGCAGACCATCCGCCATGTCAATTTCTGCCGTAACAAGGTATCCATCAACACCATTTACGGCACCTGTTAATACAGATTGAAACATAAATTATTTTCTCCTTTTAAAAAATGAAGTTTTAATATATTTTGTGCTTTTTACGCAATTTCTTGTTTTCTTACCCTGCCTATCTTCTTCACGCCGGGTTTTTTTCCTGTTTTTTTCTTTTCCTGCCCTCGCTTCTTTATTTGTTCGGGTTTTTCTCGCAGTTTCTTGTTTCCTTGCCCTGCCTATCTTCATCCCGCTGGGTTTTTTTCCTGTTTTTTTCTTTCCCTGCCCTCGCTTCTTTATTTGTTTGGGTTTTTTTCGCAGTTTCTTGTTTCTCTGCCCTGCTTCTCTTCATCCCGCCGGGTTTTTTTCCTGTTTTTTTCTTTCCTTGCCCTCGCTTCTTTATTTGTTCGGTTTTTTTCCGCAATTTCTTGTTTCCTTGCCCTGCCTATCTTCTTCACGCTGGGTTTTTTTCCTGTTTTTTTCTTTTCTTGCCCTCGCTTCTTTATTTGTTCGGATTTTTTCGCAATTTCTTGTTTCCTTGCCCTGCCTCTCTTTATCCCGCCGGGTTTTTTTCCTGTTTTTTTCTTTCCTTGCCCTTGCTTCTTTATTTATATGGTTTTTTTTCGCAGTTTCCCATCCATTTACCATACTTGTCTTTTTTTGATGGATTATATTTCATAATTTCTCATTGAATCACCCTGCTTGTATTTTTCTAATGCATCATCCATATACTCATCATTTTCACCACAACACCTCAATATTCTGATCAAAAATAAAAAAATTACTGAATCTCAATACTACAAATTTCCAACCTAATCTGCTAATTTCATAATACAAATTAGCAAAAAATTCCCTTAACCAAATAAGCAAAGCAATCAAACAAAATAAATTAACAAAGCAATTAACAAAGCAATTAACAAAGCAATCAGCAACGCAATTAACAACACAATCAACAACACAATCAACAACGCAATCAACAACGCAATCAACAACACAATCAACAACACAATCAACAACACGATCAACAACGCAATCAACAACGTAATTAATCCCAACTAATCAAAACAAACCTATCACACCAAACTGAAAAAAAGACTATAAGAATACTACTGAATTGAATTTAGATACCCGGCCGCCGGCGCATGGCGTCGGCAGTCGGACAAGAAACTATATAAACAAACGATCTTTTAGAAGATCTATGTGCGCATCTTTTAGAAGATCTGTGTGCGCATCTTTTCCGGATCACGCGCATATTGGATACAGCTTTCTTTAGAGATCTTGCGCTCCATATAAAGCTTCATCAGGTAATCATCGAGTGTCGACATACCCTCTCTCTTACTTGTCTGGATAACGGAAGGCAGCTGATGTGTCTTGCCTTCACGGATCAGATTTCGTACAGCGGAGTTGGCATGCATTACTTCAAAAGCTGCCACACGACCGTCCTCTGTAACATTGGGGATCAGGGTCTGTGAAATGATACATACCAGTACGGCGGAAAGCTGTACTCGGATCTGCTGCTGCTGGTGCGTCGGGAATGTATCAATGATACGGTCGACGGTAGAAGCTGCATCCATGGTATGTAATGTTGATAATACCAGATGTCCGGTTTCGGCTGCGGTAATGGCTGTTGAAATTGTCTCAAAGTCACGCATCTCACCTACAAGGATAACGTCCGGGTCTTCACGGAGGGCACCACGGAGGGCATTGGCAAAGCTTAATGTATCCTGATTAACCTCACGCTGGTTGATCATGGACATCTTGTGTGTATGTGTATACTCGATAGGTTCCTCGATCGTAATGATATGTGCATCACGATTTTCATTAATCTTATCAATGATAGAAGCCAGTGTTGTTGATTTACCGGAACCGGTAGGGCCGGTAACAAGAATGATACCATGTGGATTCATCAATATATGATCAAACAGCTTCAGGTCATGATCATTGAAACCAAGCTCTGCTTTGTCTCTTGTCAATGCATTTTTGTTAGTAAGACGCATTACGACTTTTTCGCCATATACCGTAGGAAGAATAGATACACGGATATCAAACTCCCTGCCATCTACAAAGGATGTAATTCGACCATCCTGTGGCTTACGCTTTTCGGCGATATCCATACCACCGACAACCTTTAGTCTGGCTACGATAGCCGGAAGCATCTTGATATTGTATGTCATCCGTTCATGGAGCGCGCCATCAATTCGATAGCGGACACGAACCTTTTTCTCTAAAGCTTCTATATGTATATCTGATGTCCTCTGACGAACCGCCTGCTCAATCATGCTGTTGACCAGCTGTACGATTGGTGAGTTATTGACGTCATCATTCATCGCCTCAATCTCATCATCAGCGAACAGATCTGCTCTTTCTGACTCGAAATCATTGGCAGCTTTCAGCGCTTCGGCATTGCCGTAGTACTTATCGATTGCAACCATGATCTCTCCGGGTGTGGCAACCATGGGATCAATCATACGGTTCGTAACCATAGACAGGTCGTCAATCGCAAGCATATCCATCGGATCTGCCATGGCAACGCGAATAATATTAACATTGCGATCATCATAGCAGTAAGGAATTGCCGTATATTTTTTCAGCAGTTCCACATCAAACATCGAAATCAAGTCGTCCGGTATGCGCGAATCCTGCAGATTGGCTCTGTCATATCCCATCTGATGACACAAAGCGTCGGCCATAATATCATCTGTAATATATCCGTCAGACACAAGTATCTCACCAAGACGACGCTTCTTTATCTTTTGCGATTCCAAAGCCTGATCAAGCTGCTCCTGTGTAATAACACCCTCGGCCATCAGAATATCACCGATACGCATCTTTCTTCTGCCCAACAAACTCATACCATTTTACCCCATTGTATTTAGATTTTTAAACCAAATATTAAACATCTTTAATTTTTTTTAAACATTTAGGCATAGAAATCCCTAATTGTTAAATTTATGTAAACATTTTATCATGTATCATGTGCAAAAGCAACTTTTTGAAATGGTTTTTTTATGTTCATTTTGCACAAAATTTCACCATGCTTTTATTTCATTATAATCAAAAAACATCCTTTTTTACTATAGTTGTATTTATTGCCGCCAGCCTTCGATAAACTGTCATTTGTAAACTTTATGTAACAAATATTTATATAATGATTTTCCAATCAATATTTGTTATAATAACCGTACTTGAGTTTTATCAAATTACAAGGAGACCAGCTATGAAAAAATATTTATACAGCATTCAAAAACAATTGCCACAGATTACCATCCTTTTTATTCTTGCAATTTTTCTGCATTCAATACCATTACTTTTCAAGACTGCAGGATATGGCACCTTAATGATACCTGTTGCAACCAGCATTTATCAGATCATATTGTATTCTGTATCTGCCCTGACGATGTATTATTTCTTATATACCGAATTTCATGACAATGATATTCCCGTTATTTTTATTTTTTTATTCTCCCTGAGTTACAGCATGTCCTCCTGTGTTGTAATCCAGAGTAGTGATTCAGCCTTCCTTGTATTAGTTTGTTTATTTCCTATTTTAATCTCATCATACAAAAAAATGCTTTTGCATAATAAAACTATTTTATTTGTTATAATACTAAGCCTCTGTTTTATTTTTCAGCCTGTTATTACACTAACAATCTGTATACTTTTGTTTTTTTATACATTGATATCTATTAATCCTTCTCCTTATGCCAGACATGCACAGTGTCTGCATTATGTGCTTTCTGCTCTCTTCTCCTTTTTTCTTTCGGCATTTACTGCATTACCCCGGTTAGTAGAGTATTTCAATTATGCCAACGTTTTTTCATACTCCGGTTTTCAGCAATTACTTCCCGCCGGCGCTTTTTTTAGCGTAATATCTGAAACCTACGCCTTGCACTCTTCCTCTTAATACAATATTTACTTTAAACATAATATAAATATCGGAATTTAGGATTATAGAATTTATTGTTATATTGATTAATAAAGATTAATCAAAATTTAATTATTTA
>USOZ01000184.1 GCA_900556525.1 uncultured Oscillospiraceae bacterium
CCGCTCGAGACGATAATGATAGACGACGACGGCGTTATTTACGGTCGTCATGCTGTTCACGGACTGCTCCTGCTCGGACGTATCGACATTGCGACATTCGTAAACCCGATGGGTCTTGACCAGATAGGAACTTCGCTCTGGCGCGAATCGCTCGCTTCGGGTGAAGCGCAGGTAAAGATCCCCGGCTCTGACGGCGCGGGCAACGTTGTTTCAAACGCGCTTGAAATGTCGAACGTTGACCTTGCTCAGGAATTCTCCGACATGATAATCACACAGAGAGGCTATCAGGCTAACTCGAGAGTTATAACCGTTTCGGATACAATGCTCGAAGAACTTGTAAATCTCAAGCGCTAATTTCTGCGGACGCAGAGGGAGCCGAAAAACGGCTCCCATTGCTCCGTTAATGTCATAAATTCGTCGAACATGAGGGGGTATGTCTAATGATCATTCTTACAAGGCTGAACGGAAAAGAGCTTATGATAAACGAGGCGATGATAGAAAATGTTGCCGAAACGCCCGATACCGTTATAACCATGTCAAACGGACACACATACATTGTTCAGGAATCAATGGAAGAGATCTTCCATAAGGCGGTGGCGTTCCAGCGTTACTGCAAACAGCGTTCGCGTGACGGCAAGGAAGGCTGAACGGGAGCGTATACATATATAATATATTTTAGGAGGGAACCTTTTTGAACATTACAATAATTGTCGGCTGGGCAATATCGCTTGGCCTGGTAATTTTCGGTATTCTGCAAGGCGGTACTTTCGATATGTTTATTGATATTCCGTCTGTTGCGATCACTTTCGGCGGTACGCTTGGTGTACTTATTGCAATTTCGCCGATCTCGCTGCTGAAAAATCTGCCCAAGCTGCTTAAAATCGCACTTTTTCCGCCGAAATATGACCCGCGCAAGTACATAGACGCGCTCGTTGAATACGCCAAAATTGCACGAAGCAAGGGACTTTTAAGCCTCGAAGACAGCGCGAACAAATGCGACGACCCGTTCATGAAGCAGAGCCTTATGCTTATCGTTGACGCGAACGACTCCGCTAAAGTGCGCGAAATGCTTGAATCCTCGCTCGATTTTATGGACGAGCGCCATGCGGTAGGCCGCGAATTCTTCGCAAAGGGCGTCAGCATGGGTCCTGCGTTCGGTATGTTGGGTACGCTGGTAGGTCTTGTTATCATGCTTAACAACATGGAAAGCGGCGACCTCGGTAAAGCTATGGCTACTGCGCTTATCACGACGTTCTACAGCTCGCTGCTCGCGAACGTTCTCTTTACGCCGCTTGAATGCGCGCTGAAAAATGCGCACGACGACGAAATGTTCTGTATGCAGCTCGTTATTGAGGGCGTTATGGCTATCGCGGCAGGTTCAAACCCCCGAGTTATCCAGGAAAAGCTTGAATTTATGCTCGCGAAGAAAGACCGTAAGGGCGACGAATAATAAAATTTCGCAGATTTTTTAAAAAATATTGCAAAAAGTGCAGAAATATGTTATAATTATATGCTGATGTTTTAAAGTCAGCCGGAAAGGGGGCGGGATATTGTCCAGGAAGAAAAAACAGGAGGTCAAGCAGGGACTTGACGAATGGATGGCGACCTATTCGGATATGGTCACGCTTCTGCTTTGCTTCTTCGTACTTCTTTACGCTTCATCTACTCCCGATGAAACAAAATTCCAGTATATTTTCCAGTCCTTTAATTCACAGGGCAAATATATAAATCCGTTCGTTACCGAAGATTATAACGACGGAGACTCAAAAACCGACGAGGAGGACGGTACTTCCAACGTGCCCGCAAACGCAGGCAAGGGAACGTCCGAAAACCTTGATGACGGGATAGGTCTGCCCAATAACTTTGACGAACTTTTTGTCTGGATGCAGCAGAGCGCCGCAAACAGTCAGTATTCAAACAATATAGAGGTCGTTCAGACCTCGTCTTCTCGTCTGCATATACGCCTTAACAACGCTATCATGTTTGAGGGCGACAGCGCGGTGCTGCTGCCTTCGGGTCGTGAGGCGTTAAAGCAGTTTATGCCCGGAATAAAGGCGGTGCGGGATTATATCAAGAACATCCGCGTTCAGGGACACACCGCCGACGGACTTTCAGCCGTAAACGACTGGGATCTGTCCGCAGCGCGCGCCTGTTCGGTAATCAAATTCATGGATTTCCAGTCCGCCGTTGACAGCGATAAATATATCGCCGAGGGACGCGCGAATTACGACCCTATCGCCGATAACAGCACCGAAGAGGGCAGACAGCAGAACCGCCGCGTTGAGCTTATAATCATACGCAACGATACGGCTGTTTCCGATACTGCTATAATTCAGGATATTCTTCGCTATGACTACGGAATACTTCAGGCGGAGACCGACCCCACAGACCGTCTTGACGGAATGGGCGGCGTAAACGCCGATTCTATCCAGCAGATAGTTGACAGCCTCGACGATAAATACTTCAGCGAGAAGCCTTTCACTCCGGACGACAATACCGACTACACCGGTCCGTCCTTTGAAAGCCCGCTGATGGGAATACCCGAAAGCGCGCTTCAGCCTATTGAAGAAGAATCGAATGAAGAGTGACAGAACAGAAGAAAATGAGAAGAGAGGTGAACAGAATTGGCAGAAACTCTGACGCAGGAACAGATTGACGCACTTCTGAACAGCGCGATGTCAGGGCAGGTCGTTCAATCGACGGTCGATAAAGTGCCGCCTGTAAAGGATTATGACTTCCGCTCCCCTAAAAAGTTCACAAAGGAACGCATCAAGGTTCTTGACAGTATTTTTGACAATTACGCAAGGCTGCTTTCCTCATATCTGACCGGTTTGCTCAGACTTTATTGTAAGGTAACGCTCGCTTCTATCGAGGAACAGCGGTATTTCGAGTTCAATAACGGACTTCCCGATTATGTAATGATGGGAACTGCGGAGCTTGGTATCCACGACGGCGACATTGACAGCACGCCGACGATCATACAGCTTTCAAATTCCCTTACATATATACTGATAGACCGTCTTTTGGGCGGACGCGGCGAATATAAGGACGCCGACCGAGATTTTACGGAAATTGAAGTAAGCATAATCGAAAAGATCATCAACAACATGGCGGGGCTGCTGCGCGAGCCGTGGGAACCGTATGTTGAGGTGGCGCCGAAAGTAGTGAACGTTGAAACGAATTCGCGAGTTTTTTCCGCCGTCGATTACGATGACACAATGATAATCGTGTGTCTTGAAGTCGCGGTGAACGAAACGAAAACGATCGTTACAATATCAATGCCTGCGCTCAATCTTGACGAGGTAATGCAGAAATATGTTACGAAATCCGCGCGCACGATCCGCAGATTTGACGCGAACCGCGAGCAGGAACGCCGCGAGACCATAATGAAAGCGCTCAACGAATCCCCGCTTACAATTAAGGCGGTTCTCGGAGAAGTTTCGCTTGACGTGGCGGATATACTCAATCTTCAGGTGGACGATATTATTCCGCTCGACAAGAGCATAAACAGTAATGTCGTGCTGAAAATTGAGGGACGTCCGTGGTTCGACGGAAAACTTGGCATATTTAATCAGAACAAAGCTGTTAAGATCGAGAATGTATACAGAATTGAGGTTTAACATATGGATGATATGAAAATTTCGGAGATGGAAAAAGACGCCCTTGGCGAAATTATGAACATAAGCATGGGAAGCGCTGCAACTGCCGCTTCCGAGCTGCTTAACGCAAAGGTCTGGATAACTACGCCGCAGGTCGAGGTCTGCAAGCTCAAGGACGTGCAGATCGAACGTCTTGAGCCTGCGATATGCGTTAAGATCGAATACATAAAGGGGCTTACAGGCTCTAACCTTATGGTCCTGCGCCAAGACGACGTGCAGCTTATTTTAAATCAGCTTATGGGTATGCCGCTTGTCGTTTCAAAGGATTTCGAGTTTGACGAGCTTAATATAAGTGCCGTTTCCGAGGTCATGAACCAGATGATGGGCGCAAGCGCTACCGCGCTTTCCGATTTTCTCGGAGTAAGCATTGATATTTCCACGCCTACGCCATATATATTGGATAAGACCTCTCTCAGCGAGGTTCAGGAGTTCAATTCCGACGACGAGGTCGTAGCGATAAATTTCGACCTTACGATCGACGGCGTTATCAAGTCCGAATTTAAGTCCATCATGAGCGTCGAGCTTGCGAAATATATCGCAGGGAAAATGCTCGGAGAAAAGCTCGGCAACACAGCGGACGCGGCTCCTCAGCCCGCGCCTGCCGCACCTCAGCCTGCACCCGCGCAGCAGCCCGTACAAACTCCCCCGCCCGTTCAGCAGCAGACTCCGCCTATGCAGCAGCCGATGATGCAGCCGGGAATGATGCCGGGACAGGGTATGATGCCGAACCCCGCAATGGGTTACGGTTACCCGTCGCAGTACGGCTACGGCTACCCGTTCCTTTCGGAAATTAACCGAGAACCTTTGAAACTGTC
>USOZ01000185.1 GCA_900556525.1 uncultured Oscillospiraceae bacterium
GACGGAAAATATGCAAGTAAGATGCGTGCCGCGATTTATTCAGCGCTTCCTTAGTTAAAGAATTTTACACCTTTTAATTTTACAATTGTTGCAGAACGGGAAATCCTGTTGTCAAAATTCACAAAACTGGAGGTTAGAATATGCTAACTCACTGTTTTATCGTACGAAATTATAGTATACATGGCACCTTTTTCTTGGTTAGGGTTGACTAACTTGTCTAAAAATGGTATAATATCAATAACATTTGAACAATTATTCAAGTGAAAAATGTTTGCGAAAGGATATGTTGTCATGTTCATTGAAATAAGCGATATTAAAAAAAGCTACGGCACAGGCGAAAGCAAGGTAGAAGTGCTGCGCGGCGTAACCTTTGATGTAAATAAGGGGGATTTCTGCGTGCTGCTCGGACCGTCGGGAAGCGGCAAGTCTACTCTGCTGAACATTATCGGCGGTATTGACGACGCGGACAGCGGTTACATTTCAATAAACGGCGAAAAAATCGAAAATATGAAAGAAAAGGCACTGACCGATTACCGCCGCAGACACCTCGGATACATATTCCAGATGTATAATCTTATACCTAACCTTAATATCAAGGAAAACGTGGAATCGGGCGCATATCTGAGCGATAAGCCGCTTGACGTTGACGAGATACTGAAAACCCTCGGTCTGTACGAACACAGGCACAAGCTCCCGTCGCAGCTTTCGGGCGGACAGCAGCAGCGCTGCTCGATCGGACGTGCGATCGTAAAAAATCCCGATATTCTTCTTTGCGACGAACCTACGGGTGCGCTCGACTACAACACTTCAAAGGAAATCCTCAAGCTCATAGAAACGGTCAACCAAAAGTACAACACCACAATAATCATGGTAACGCACAACGAAGCGATAAAAGACATGGCTGATAAAGTCATAAAGCTGCGCGACGGCATGGTAAGAAAAGTTGTGAATAACGAACATAAGCTCACCGCCGATGAGCTTGAATGGTAACGGAGGGCAGGCAATGAAAAATCCGCTTAACAAACGCCTTCCGCGCGAGCTTACAAAGGACGCTACGAAATATGCGGCAATATTTATCCTCATGGTGCTGCTTATTTCGATATGCTCGGGAATGAGAGTTTCAAACGAAAGCTTAAAGAAGGCATATTACGACAGCTTTGAAAAATATACGCTTGAGGACGGTCACATAACGCTCGATAAGCCCATGCCTGCCGAACTTCGCAGCAATTTTGAAGAAAAAGCGGAAATGCGGCTGTTCGATAATCTTTATTTTGATGAAACGTCGGAAAACGGCGCTGTAATACGCGTTTACAGAGAAAATGACGGGATAAATTTACCCTGTCTGCTTAGCGGCGAACTTCCCACGAATGAAAATGAAATCGCTGTTGACCGCGTTTTTGCGAAAAATAATGACATAAGCGTGGGCGACAGCATAACCCTGAACAAAAAGAAGCTCACGATAACGGGATTTATCGCGCTGCCGAATTACAGTACGCTGTTCGAGAGCAATACGGACTCAATGTTCGATTCGGTGAACTTTTCCGTCGCGGTAATGACCGACTCGGGCTTCGACTCTATCGAAAGCAAAAATATCGAGTACAATTACGCATGGCTTTATAACACGCAGCCGTCGGACGATATAGAAGCGGCGGAGCGTTCCGATAAATTCCTCGACATAGTAAAGGATGAGCTGACTGATTATGATGAAGCGATAGTAAAAGCGCAGGTCGATGAACTCACCGATAAGCTCGAAAAGGCAGGCGAGGAATACGGCGAGATCTACAAGAAGAAGTTCGAGGATAAGATAACCGAAATTACCGATAACGCCGAAAAGGGAGCCGAGGAATATGCGGAAATTTACCAAAAGTCCATTGAAGCGAAGCTGACCGAGGTTTCGGAAAATATACAGACAGGCACCGCAGAATATGCCGCTTTGATGATGACAACGGGCGAAAAGCCTGAAAAATCCGCGCTTTCGGTTGACGTTGACGATTACACATTCGCTCTTATAGAAAGCGCGGCGAACGCGGCTCTCTCGGGAACTGCTCCCGAAATGCCCTCGCAGGAGGAGCTTGTCGCGCATTATCTCGACGGGGTAGAAAAGCCATCGAAGTCTGATATTTCCGTTGACGTGGACGATTTCACGTTCGGAATTATCGAAAAATCGGTTGACGCGGCTATTCGCGGCGAGGAGTATACCGCTCCCTCCGAAGAGGAGTTCAAGGACGCGTATCTCTCTTCCGTCAGAAAGCCCGAAAAGAGCGAACTGTCGGTCGAGCTTGATGATTTTCTTTTCGGAATTGTCGAGGACGCGGCGGACGCCGAAATAAACGGAACTGAATTTGAAATGCCCGAGGACGAGGCGTTTGAGGATGAAATTGATAAAACCGATATAGTTGCGGTCGATAATTACATTCCGCGCTATCTCAATCAGGCTGTAACATTCTCAATAGAGGATATAGGCGGCGACGAAGCGGGCACGCTCGTTATGTGCTACATGATGATCGCGCTTATCGCGTTCATTTTTGCCGTTACGATTTCCAACACCATAACGTCCGAAGCGGGAGTAATCGGAACGCTGCGCGCTTCGGGCTATACAAAGGGCGAGCTGATTCGTCACTATATGGTGCTGCCCGTGATCGTAACGCTTGCGGCTGCGGTTGTGGGAAATATAGTCGGCTATACTGTGCTGAAGGATTTCTGTGTTGAACTTTACCTCAACAGCTACTCGCTTACTGCTTACCAGACGGTATGGGACGCTTCCGCGTTCATTCTTTCAACGATTATCCCGATAGTGCTGATGCTGCTGATAAATCTGTTCGTGCTGACCTCGAAGCTGAAGCTCAGCCCGCTGAAATTCCTGCGGCATGACCTTAAAAAGAACCGCAATAAAAAGGCAATGCGTCTGAACACGAAAATTCCTTTCAGGACACGTTTCAGCCTTAGAATTTTCTTTACAAATCTGCCCGGATATATCGTAATGATCGTCGGGATACTGTTTGGTTCGGTTCTTATCGCTTTCGGCGATATGTTCCCGAGAATGCTTGACGATTATCAGAACATTGTCACTAGGGATATGATAAGCGATTATCAGTATGTGCTTTACGACTGTGACGAAGCAGCCGAAGTTACCGACGACTCCGCAGAAAAATTCGCAATGGCTTCGTACGATTACACCAAAGAGGGCTATCTTACCGACAGCATTTCGGTTTACGGTTCCGTAAAGGACAGCAAGTACATT
Source organism: uncultured Oscillospiraceae bacterium (assembly GCA_900556525.1). Taxonomy (GTDB): domain Bacteria; phylum Bacillota; class Clostridia; order Oscillospirales; family Ruminococcaceae; genus Ruminiclostridium_E. Next base: position 3,242 of record USOZ01000185.1, read on the forward strand.
CACACCGAAATTCCTGCGGGAAAGGCAATGATCTCAACGGGCATAAGCGCGAAATTCGGACTTAAAGCGGGCGATACGATAACGCTTGATGAAAAGTACAAGCGCGATACGTCGTACACTATCGAAGTAGCGGGAGTTTACGACTATGAATCGTCGCTGGCGATATTCATGAACATTGACGATTTCAACAGCACGTTCGGTAACGACAAAAATTACTTTACGGGATATTTCTCGGACAGCGAACTTACCGAACTTCCCGACGACGACGTTGCGACGGTCATTAACGCGAGCGACTATACTAAGCTATCAACTCAGCTCATGGTTTCAATGGGCGGAATGATGGGGCTTTTCAAGTGGTTCGGCGCGCTGTTCTTCATAATAGTTGTCTACGTTCTCTGCAAGCAGGTTATCGAGCGCAATTTCCAGTCGATTTCCATGACGAAGATACTCGGCTTCCACAACAGCGAGATAGCTCTGCTCTATATCGCGTCAACGTCCATTGCCGTTCTGATAGGGCTGCTGATTTCGATACCGTTTATCGACGTTGCAATGAAAGCAATATTCAACGGATATATTTACACTGTGATGACGGGCTATATCCCGCTTTCGATAAGCCCTGTGACCTATGCCGTAATGTTCTTTACGGGACTTGGCTGCTACATTGTGGTTGCGCTGCTGCAAATGTGTAAGGTCGCAAAGGTTTCAAAGAGCGAAGCGCTCAAGAATACGGAATGATCCGATTTTTTCCTCCATTTGTTTTGCCGAAAAGGCTGTCTGATAATCGTCGGGCAGCTTTTTTCGGCATTTTTTCTGTTGGTCGCATCTAGAGCGTGTTCACATAAAAATGAAATGCACGTCTTTTCGGCATAATTTCACGCCAACTGCGTTAAAAATTCTTGCCATACGCAAGTATGCCTGCGAATTTTTGCCTTGTTTGCGTAGAAATTCTGCACGAAAATCCACACAAGCATTTTATTTGAACACACTCTACAGATTTTTCGTTCTTAATGCTCTTGTTGCATTCAAAATCGCTATTATCGAAACGCCGACATCGGCGAAAACAGCCGCCCACATACCTGCAAAGCCAAGCGCTCCCAAAAGGAGGAACAGCGCCTTTATGCCAAGTGCAAAGACGATATTTTCTTTTACGATACGCAGCGTTTTGCGTGAAATTCCGACCGCAAGCGGAATTTTCGAGGGCTTGT
>USOZ01000186.1 GCA_900556525.1 uncultured Oscillospiraceae bacterium
TTGAAGGAAAAGAGAGAAACGCTGCAAATACAGAATTAAAGGATACCGACGAAATAGCAAAATCTCTTGATCTTGAAAACAACACTATCACATTTTCGGTCGTTACAATTGAAGGTGAAAAGCCTTTTGTAATTGGCAGCTATATTGACAAGGACGATATCACCGATCTCGAAGAATATCAGGACTATATCTATGATAAGGGCAGTAAAAATATTGATGTAACCGTTGATTATTATACCATAGGTATGGGAGATAACGAATCATATGGTGCTGATACCGATGAAAAGGACTATATTTCCGAACATCTCGATAAAGTGCTTGCATATCGCTTTACCGACTGCCTTGAATCGGAAACATATTCTGTTGCAGCTCCCGCAGAGCTGCTTGAAGAAATAAGCGGGGAAGCAGCAGAAAAAAACTATCTGTTTGAAGCAAAAAATAATAAGAGCCAAGCCCTCATTGTAAATATTTATGGCGGACCCGGTGCGGGCAAGTCAACCACAGCTTTACAGCTTGCGGCAGAACTGAAAAAACGTGGATATAATGCAGAGTATGTCTCTGAGGTCGCAAAAGATTATGTTTACGGAAAAAGGTTTGATATACTTGATGGATCTTTGGCACATCAGAAACAAATATTTGCAGAGCAGAAACACAGAGTAGATTTAATGATAGGCAATGTTGATATTGCAATAACTGATGCTCCGCTTACTCTTAATACTATTTACCTTAACCCTAACGAAAAGACACCCGAATACAAAAACTATATTTTAAGCGAATACAACCGATACAATAATTATAATATCTATATCGAACGTGATCTGTCCGCAAAATTTGAACAGGAAGGACGTATACATAACTTTGCTGAAAGTATTGAAAAAGACACAGAAATCAAATCCATGCTCATTGACAATAACATTCCATTTGATGTATGCCGCAGAGATAATATTGCGGAAATAGCTGATAAAGTGTCCGCAAAGATTGAGCAGCATGAACCTCAGAAGCAAAAAACAAGCACCTACGAAATATATCAGATACCGTCAGGAGTACGCTATCGTGACATTCGATTTGCCAATTATGAGCAGCTTGATCTTATGGGACAGCTTCCTGATAATATGAATTATGAACAGGTTTACAGCGGCAATCTTGACGAAATTGAAGGTGACAATAAGCTTGAAGGCTTATTTATTAAATTTAATTTCCGCCGTCCCGATGATTTTAAAGGTCATTCTCTCAGCGTTTCGGACGTTGTGGTAATAAACGACGAAAACGGTAAAACAGCGCATTATGTTGATGATATGGGATTTCGGGATATTACCGACATTTTCCTTGAAAGAGCGCAGGATACTCAGCAGAAAGAAGTTCCGCTTACTGTCGGAGTCATTGAAAAATACGGACTTGAAATTGATTTCAAGGAAATCGACAGAATAATTCTCCGTACCGAAAATGAACAGTATGAGGGCGGCTATGATTCCGAAGGACACGAAAGAAAAGATAATTTCTCACATTCCACAACTGATGTGAGTATCCATTATTCAGAAAATGATTATTCACTGATGAGGGAAGATGATAATGAAGATGCCATATTGATTGGCAGAGATCATATCGCAATTACAATTGATGCAGCTCTTACGGAAATACAGAACTTCCTTGATGAATCTTTTGATGACCGTGATAAAAGCGTATATATAAAGTATGATGACGGCAGAACACAGTATATCAATGCTGAAAAGCTGCTGGAAGCGGCAAGGGCAGAAAGGACAGCCGAGCCGATAAGGAGAAAGTCCGGAAGCGAGATCGAAGTTGGAGACAGATTTTTATACAACGACCGTGAATATACCGTTACATCTGAAAAGGGTATCTATCCCTATGAGGTAGGCGTATCCTATGAAGAAAAAACGGGCGATATTTCGTATGAAGTAACATCAAATATTAACCGTTACAAGCTTGCCGAAAACGGTGTATTTCTCGCTAATCCCGAAAAGGAATCCGAAAAGAATGAGCAGACACAGGAAAATTCGTCCGATACAATTATTACTCAGCGGGATATTGATATTCTCCAAAAGCTTCCTCCAAGAAAATCAATCCTTAATTTTTCCGATGAAGAACGAAAGCTCACATCAAAATGGGCAGAACGCTATAAATCGGACATTGCGAAAAAATCGCCTTATTATCGTGCTGAAAACGGTGACTGGAGAGCTGATGAAACGACAAGAGTGCCGATTATCGAAATGGAAAATAAAAACATTTCTTTCGGTCAGATAAAGGGCGAAGTTAAAAACGGCACAATTGAGCGTGGAAATATCATTAATTCTGATACAAACTGGAATATAAATATCAGCAGAAAAGGATTGGAGGATACTATCCGATATGCTGATAAACATAACAATAACACATCTTACAATCTGCTTGAAAACGTAAATGCTATTATTGAAAACAGTGTTTTGTTAGACAGTCAGATCTCTGATGATAACAAAAACAACAAAGCCAATTCATCAGGGATTATGCATAAATTTTATTCGGCTGTAAGAATAGGAACAGAGCCGTACATTGCAAAGTCAACAGTTGAAGAATTTTTTAATGGCAATATGAAAAAACCTGATACCTTAAAAAGATTTTATAATCTTCAGGACATAAAAATAGAGCCATTAAAGAATATAAGCTTTACTGAAAATCAGCTACACTCTGCAAACTTTAATGGCTCTGATATAAGTATATCAGATTTGTTCAAAATTGTCAAGTCCTGCGATAAGGATTTTTACACGAATATGCCTGAACACAGTCATTTGCAGAAAACAAAGGAAAATTCCCCAATGGGGAACAATTACGAACCAAAGATAAATGATGTCGTAAGCATTGACGATACGGCATACCGCATAACAAATATAAGCAGCAATATCATTTTTCTTCGTGAAAATGATACACTGATCCCCGAAGAAAAACGCATGACTGCTGCCGAATTTATGGCAAGCGGATTTGAAGTGATTGAAGAAAACGGTGAGCCGACAATAAAATCCGAACCAACCGCAGCACAGACAGAAACACATAATTTTGTCATATCCGATGATGATTATGGCGTTTCGGGAGGTGCAAAAACTCGTTATGCGGATAATGTAGCAGCGATAAAAACGCTGAAAACAATAGAATCGGAACATCGAACTGCCACGCCTGAAGAACAGAATATTTTATCCAAATACACAGGCTGGGGAGCAATACCGCAGGCGTTTGACATCAATAACGATAAGTGGCGGACGGAGTATGCGGAGCTGAGAACACTTCTCACACCAGATGAATACGCTGCCGCAAGAAGATCCACGCTGAATGCGCATTACACCTCCCCTACCGTCATTTCCGCAATCTATGACGGATTAAAAAATCTCGGTTTTGAAAGCGGAAAAATACTTGAACCTGCAATGGGTACAGGCAATTTCTTTGGAGCAATGCCCGAAGATATGCGCAGCAGCAAGCTTTACGGCGTTGAGCTTGACGATCTTACGGGACGTATTGCACAGCAGCTTTATCCAGATGCGGATATACAGGTGAAAGGCTTTGAAAAAACGTCGTTTGCTGACAACAGTTTTGATGTTGCAATCGGTAATGTTCCTTTCGGAGATTACAAGCTCAACGACAAGCGATACAACGATAACAACTTCCTTATCCATGATTACTTTTTTGCGAAAGCTCTTGATAAGGTACACCCCGGCGGCATTGTTGCGTTTGTCACATCAAAAGGCACACTTGACAAGGAAAATCCCGAAGTAAGAAAATATCTTGCTCAGAGAGCAGAGCTGCTCGGAGCTATCCGTCTGCCGAATAATGCATTTAAAGCAAATGCAGGAACAGAGGTAACCTCTGACATCATCTTCCTGCAACAAAGACTTATCAGAGATTGAAGTGTAAAGCATATTGAGAACATACTGAATATACCAGGTAATGCCATCAAAATGATGATATAAATAGGTAAAAGCCGCTGCACTTATCTCTTTATTGTTCCTGGCAAGATGGTGATTGGCAAATTCCAGGTAAGTTTGCTCATTGATTGCCTCCAACCCCATGATACTCGAACTATGATAGAACGGGCGTGACTGGGAAGTAAACATCAATGCCATCATGTGGCGCTTGGAGCCAGAAAAGACAAAGTTAGCATTGTGGCAATTCTGTATTCGCTTACGCAAGGTTGCCTCAACGGTTTTCTCTGGATAGTTTGCAACTGTCTGAAACTCATCTATCGCCACCAGACAAGGTTTATCTGCCTGTTCGAGATAAGCGAAGATCTCATCCAGCGTAATATCCGGAGCCTGAATATCTCCCAAACCAACACTCCACTCCGGATTTCCATTGATGTCAAAAGAGATAGTTGACTTCAGAGACTGGAGCATATTCAGGAAAAATTCCCATACTTTCCTGCCCTTTGGCTTGAGTGCCGTCAGGAT
>USOZ01000187.1 GCA_900556525.1 uncultured Oscillospiraceae bacterium
AGAGTTACATCCTGTGCTCTTTGAATAAGTCGGTAAAAATAATAGGCAAAAAACAGTGACGGCAGCGCAAAAAAACAGGATAATTATATCAGTTCATTATAAAAATCTTAGATTTTTGTCTTGACAACCGAGCCACGATATTCAAGCGCAGTATTGAGGAACTGCTCGACCGGAGGATAAGAATATCAATAGTGTGCAATCCCGCAAGAGCAGGTTTTGTTAATTTTAAGCAGCTTCCAGAAAAAGAGCAAGACTCTGTAAAAAAACTTCGCAAGAGCAGACTCACTATGGCAGATGTCGGAACAGTTTTTGTTCAACGTTTTTTCGCAAGCGTCACAAATTCCGTCATTGTTTGCGTCGGTGTGTCCGGTTGCCTCAACATAGTCGCCGACATAACCGGTTCCACATTCGCAGGTATAGGTCGTATAACCTTTTTCAGTGCATGTCGGCGCTGTTTTTACAGCGGTATAGGTGTGCTCTTTTTTCGGAATTTCGATAGTCTCTTTATGTTCTTCGTTATTGATGCAAGTCCGTACCTTTTGACCGGCGTCAACGCAGCTTGCAGGCGTTTCAATCGTCCACTCGCCCCAAGTATGGGCGTCGGCATCAATCGCAAGTGCTTCGGAATAACTGTGACTGCTGTTGCGCTCACAGACATAAATCTTTGAACCGGCAGTTGTGCAGGTCGAATGAGTAACAACAGGCTCGCCGTAATCATGGTTGCTTGTGTTAATTTCGCCGTATGCCGCAAGGCAGATTTCGCAAACCGCCTTGTTTGTGCAAGTTGCCTCACCACCGACACAATCGGCTGTTTTGGAGTGAGAGTTGTCTGTCATGCAAGTGCAAGTATGCGTTCCGTTGCCGTTACTCTCCCAATTCCCCCAATCATGAGTATGTTCTTCGGCTTGTTTTGCATAGTAATAAGTCACGTTCAGACCTCTTGAGGTTACTGTTTGGTCAAGTCCCTCCGCTCTGACGAAAGTATAGCCGTAAAGCGGAACAGGGTGCGTCGACCCATGAAATTTTGTCCCAACGGGAGCAGGAATCTCCGCACTGTTAGTATTAGGAATTTGGCTCCCATCCTCTAAGCAATATTGAATTGTAACATTAGCATAAGTTTGATTTTCCGTATTGTCGTTGGCTAGGACATTGCCTTTTTCGTCTGTCACTTCAAAGGCGACGTAATCTCCGTCTTTCAAAGTGACATCGGACGGTATTTGATAAATCATAGAACAGCTGAGCAAACCGGAATTGAAGTTGCTACCGGTATATTCAAGTGCTCCCTTGGGCCAGAAATTACTTTTTTCGCTCCATACAGGGATAAGGAAAGTCTCCGCTGCTTCAAGTTTGCTGCCATCGGTCGTGGCAGCAACACTGCCGTCCGCTCGACTTATCCACAACTTCATAGTAATAGAACGCTCCGTAGTATCCGACAGATTTTGAACAATCGTCCTTAGTTCTATCTGTTTCCCCGCCATAGAATTACCGAATCTATTTTTGCTTGAACCGCTAAGCAAAACGCCGCTGCGGTAACTGTTAAATTTATTGTATCCGTAGTATGACGTATCCTTAAAATCTGACAAGCTCGAATATTGCCCCGTATACTCTTTCACTTCAGGATCTGCCACATAAAGATTTTTGCCTTCGACAAGTTGAGACAACTTTTTGTATCCTTGCAATCTGCAAACTTCACAGAACGAATAGTTAGTATCTCGCATCAAACACTCAAAACTGGAATTATACGCTTTCTGAGTATATGTTGACGGGCATGTATAGGTTTTTCTAAAACCTAACAGTTGTTTCCACTTGACTTTCTCCGGATTGTGAGTATATGCAACGTTAAGTGATGTTAAATCAGATTGCTCGACTACGCTGTCCATATACTCATCTCCCAGTCCAAGCAATCCATGACCAAGTTCGTGTGCAAAAGTTTGAGGCGCACGATAGCTGTCAGATGGAGTTATAAAATAGTGAAATCCGAATTTCAAGTTGGTGTATGCGTCTCCAAAGTTGCGACTTGTGTTGACGAGCAAAGCAAATTGACTGATATAATTGTGAACATAATAGTAAGGTGGATATTGTTCATCATCATTCCAATAATATGTATTAGGCTCGGTTTTGTTAGGAATATGTGCATCGTGGATTTTTTCAATAAATTCGGGTCCTATGCAACGCTCAAAAATATGGTTTTTCCAAGCGTTACCATTTATATTTCCCGATATTGACGAGGAATTATTTGAACCTACAACTACATCAAAAAAAGTGCTTCCTTCATTTTCAAAACTCGATTCTGATGCGGTACAAAGCGCATAGACGTTAAAGCGGTCGGCATAGCTCCGATATGGCTCGTATTGCATAGCACCGCTCCAAACTCTTTTTGCATCACCAATAAATTTTTGCTGCTGACTCTTAGTATATCCTTCACCGCAAATGATAATTACCATATTTTCCGTATCGCTTCCGGTCTTCTGGATTGTATAAACAGGAATTATGGGTTCTGCATATTTGCCATCCTTAGAATAATATGGACCAAGGTTGAGTTTAAGACTGTTTTCTACGTCTATATCCCAATCTTGATTTGGATCATCCTCTGGCTCAGCAACGGTGTAATCGTTTTCAATTTTGTCAGGAGCAGAGCCTATATATGGGTTTGCCGCCGTTCCGTCGCCACCGGTTGTTACATAATAATCGGCATCGAGATAAAATGCCGGTCTGACTCCGATATATGAAACATCAGGCGACTCGCGACCGACAGTTCCGTTAGATTGAACGTAACGCATATCGTGGTTGCAATCAGACACCGGTGTTCTGAGCCAATATGGCCATTTTGTTCCCTGATCGTTGGCGGCGATATAATACGATCCGCTTTTTTTCCAAATATTGTTAACCTGTTTGACATCAAGAAGGAATACTTTCTCGGTAGAATTTTCATAATATGCACTGTCGAAGTTTCCTGCAACATTTTCGATATCATAATTTAACTCCAAATCAGAGCGAGCATCCCCCTCGTAAATTCCTTGCTTATATTCCGGATGAGATACGAGCGAACGCTGCGTCACTGTTTTCATAGCGGCTATTTCGACCTTTGAAAATTCATTCAAAAAGCCTGCTTTATCGTCATAACTATTGCCTTTGACAGAATTGCTCTTTGGAGGATTACCACACAGCCATTTTACCTCGCCCGCAACAGCGGTAGAATTGAGCCATGAGCGCATATTGCTGTCTTTCCAATAATTGGAACCATATGAATCACGCTTATAGTTTCGACTGTGCGACTTTGACCTGTCGTTGTCGTTCGTACGTGCATCATAAGGAAGTGTATCAACTATCCTGTCAGCAAGCATAAGCGGCCCGTTTTCATCAATATCAACGCATCTCCAAATAATACTCTTTCCTTTATATTTACCTAAACTGATATAAGTTCCGATCTCAACAGTCGGAGTTGTTTCTCCTTCCGCTGCCGAAACGGGTATAACTGTCACCACCATACATAACAGCAACAGCACGGTCAACAATTTTTTCATGTTATCACTTCCCTTTTTTTGAATTATTTCTTTTGTTTGACCTGTTTGTATTATATACTAAAGTTAAATGAACAAATTTCCAAAAAAGAAAAAACACACACAGGGCTTTTACAGAAAAACTGTGTTTTTCCACAGAATCGGCGAGATCACCTTCGTTTTCTACAACGGCACGGAGGTCAAGGTCGCAAGGTAGTTCGCATTTTTGGGTGAACGGATTTTGCGGACTTTCTTTTGCGCTCTTGAGGAATAATTAAAATGTGCACACCCCTTTTGCCGAAAATGCACACCCCTCGACCTTTCGCTAAAAGGTGTTATGGAAGAAAATGAAAAAGGCTCCGCAGCGACCGTTTCCGGAGTACCGCAGAGCCTTATATCGTTAAATAGTATCGAAAAAGCCTTGTAAATCAAGGTCTTTGCAAAAAGAAACAGGACTCGAACCTGTGACACCATCGGTCAGAAGCATAGTCGCACTTCATGGGGTCCCCGAAAAGGCAAGCCTTTTTGGGGAGAGGACGAGGTGCGTAATGAATGAGTTTTCGCCAAAGGCGTAAACGAACGATGCGAAGCAACCGAGGACGAGAAGCGCTTCGCATTGCTCCTTGTTTCTTCCTGCTCAACGGACTTGCTTCATCTCGCACCGCGAGCGCAAGTCCGTGAGCCAGTTAACAGCCGCAACGCCTCTGCCGAAACACAATGACACAAGTTGAAGTGCTATTGAGAAACAAAAGAAAAGCACCCGCAAAAGCGAGTGCTTTCCTTTGGCGCCCCAAACAGGACTCGATTCGCGCGCCTGCGGGCGCTTGGTCGCTCGCGGTCACAACAGTCCACCGGACTGTTGCTCTGTGCCGCTCGTCCTTCGAGTCCGTTTTAGC